>CANRMF010000004.1 GCA_947631665.1 uncultured Lachnospiraceae bacterium
TAACGAATTTCTATTTTCTTTTAATATTAGATATGATAATATGAATTTACAAAATATTTTAGGAGGGACGTATGATATGATGAAAAAATGGATTATTTTTGCTGTAATGATTTTATTGAGCGGCGCTTGTCTGTCAAATAATGTCAATGCCGCTGCAAAACAGTCAAAACCAAAACTATCAGAAACAAAAATCACACTGAAAGTAGGCACTAAGAAAACAATTAAGGTGAAAAAGATTGGAAAAAATGCGAAAATTAAATGGAGTTCCAACCGGCCTAAAATTGTAACGGTTTCCAAAAAGGGTGTCGCTTTTGCAAAAGCTTCGGGCAATGCGGTGATTAAAGCCACTGTAAAGCAGAAAGGAAAAAAGATTGTTTTGAAATGTAAAATAAACGTTCCAAAACCTGTCAAAGACTCCGTCAATCCTCTGCCGGTGGCAGATGTATACAAGAAAAACACTTTATTTGATACATATCTGTCCGGTGGAGTATCCGCAATACACTATAATATAAACAACACCCCTTATGTTGTAACCGACACAAAAAAGATTACTTCCATTCTCACATATATGTCATTGCTGGAAGTGGAACAGACAACAAATCCGAACGTGGCAGGTGGATTTTCCATGATATTATCCGTACCTGACCGGCCAATGGTAACCATCGGCTTACTGAATGATACGTTTAGTATTGATGGACAATATTATAAAATAAAAAATTCCACTCTTGACATCACAACTGTAATTCAATTGTTTTTAGGGCTTTAATTCTTCAGCTCATGTGATGATTTAAAAAAATGTTTCTGATAACAGGAAGGCGTCTCAAAAGTATACCTTTTGGGACGCCTTCTTTATCTTCATATAAGTTTTTTATCTCATGACAATATTGATAATTCTTCCCGGAACATAAATTTCTTTTACGATTGTGCCGGTCAGTTTTCCTGCAAGCGCTTCTTTTCCTTTTGCAAGCGCGTCGTCTTTTCCGATTTCCGCAGGAACGCTGATGACTGCTTTGGTCTTTCCGTTAATCTGTACCGGAATTTCAATCTCGTCGTCTTTCATGAGTTCCTCGTCTGCGGACGGCCATGCGTTATTTTCAAAAACGCTGCCCTCTTTGCCCAGTCTCTCCCAGAGTTCCTCAGCAATATGCGGCGCAAACGGAGCGAGCAGTGTCGTAAACACTTCTATCGTTTCTTTATCGACTCCGCCGGACTTTTTCGCAATCTCCGTCAGTTTATTGTTGTACTCCATAAATCCAGATACAACCGTATTCAGACTGAAATCTTCCAGACGCTTTGTAATCGTATGAATGAGCTGATGACGCACTTTAATCATCTCTTTGGTCGGCGCGACATCTTTTTCAATACTTTCCGTAGCCAGTTTCCAATATTTTGTAATAAAACGGTATACGCCGTCAATGCCGCGTTCGTCCCACTCGGAGTCTAATTCCGGAGGGCCGACAAACATTTCATACAGCCTGAGCGAATCACAGCCGTAATCCCGTACCAAATCGTCCGGGGAAACGACGTTCCCTTTTGATTTACTCATCTTAATGCCGTTTTTACCGGTAATCATGCCCTGATTAAAGAGTTTTTTAAACGGTTCTTCAAAATCAACCACTCCGATGTCATATAAAAATTTGGTATAAAATCTGGAATAAAGCAGATGTAAAACCGCATGTTCCACGCCGCCGATATACATATCCACCGGAAGATTGTCATGCGCCTTCTGCTTGGACACCAGTTCTTTGTCATTTTTATTATCTACATAGCGCAGGAAGTACCATGAGGAGCCTGCCCACTGCGGCATCGTATTCGTCTCTCTTTTTGCCGGCTTTCCGCAGCATGGACAAGTCGTGTTTACCCACTCGTCAATCGCCGCAAGCGGAGATTCGCCGGTACCGGTAGGCTCATAAGATTCCACCTCCGGCAGCAATAACGGAAGTTCTTCCTCCGGAACAGGAACTGCGCCGCAATCCGGACAGTGCACAATCGGAATCGGTTCTCCCCAGTAACGCTGTCTGGAAAATACCCAGTCACGCAGTTTATAGTTGACTGTCGCCCTGCCAAATCCTTTTTCTTCAATGATATGAGGCGCTTCTTTTTTGAGTACGGCGGACTCCATGCCATTCCATTCGCCGGAGTTAATCATTGTACCCGCAGCGTCGGTGTAAGCTTCCGTCATATTTTCAATTTCCACGCCGTCTTTTGCGATAACCTGAATAATCGGAATATCGAATTTCTTTGCAAACTCAAAGTCACGATCATCATGCGCAGGAACGCACATAATCGCTCCCGTACCGTAATCTGCCAGCACATAATCGGAAAGCCAGATTGGAACCTTCGCGCCGTTTAACGGATTGATTGCATAACTTCCGGTAAAGACGCCGGTCTTTTCTTTTCCCTGCAGTCTGTCTACGGAGGATTTGTTGGCAGCCATCTGGATATATGCTTCAACGTCAGCTTTTGTTTCTTCCGTTGCCAAATTTCCTGCCATCGCATGTTCCGGCGCAAGCACCATAAAGGTAGCGCCATAAAGGGTATCCGGTCTGGTCGTGTAGACGGTGATTTTTTCCTCAGAATTTTCCAATTTAAAATCAACTTCCGCACCGTAAGATTTTCCAATCCAGTCCGTCTGCATTTTTTTAACCTTTTCCGGCCAGTCGAGTTTGTCTAAATCATTCAGCAGTCTGTCTGCGTACGCCGTAATCTTCAGCATCCACTGCTTCAGATTTTTCTTTGTCACCTCAGCGCCACAACGCTCACAGCAGCCGTTGACAACTTCCTCGTTTGCAAGACCTGTTTTACAGGACGGACACCAGTTAATCGGCATTTCCTTCTGGTAGGCAAGTCCTTTCTTAAACATCTGTACAAAAATCCACTGCGTCCACTTATAAAAAGACGGATCAGTCGTATTGACCTCCATATCCCAGTCGTACAGTGCGGCGATTTCATTGATCTGCTTTTTGATGTTTTTAATATTCTGCGCCGTAGAAATTGCCGGGTGGGTTTTCATCTTGATGGCATAATTTTCAGCAGGAAGCCCAAACGCGTCCCAGCCCATCGGGTGAATAATATGGTATCCATGAAGCATCTTGTATCTGCTCCAGACATCGCTGATGACATACCCTCTCCAATGTCCTACATGAAGTCCGGAGCCTGACGGATACGGAAACATGTCAAGACAGTAATATTTCGGTTTGCTCTTGTCGGCGTTAATTGGGGAAACGTCCCAGTTGTGACGCCATTTCTTTTCAATCTCCTTATGGTTATAAGATACTGCCATAATATATTCCTCCTCAATCTGTATCATTTATTCTGATTTTGCTGTAGTTTCCACAGCTTCTTCAGTTTCCTTTGTGACATTTTCTTTTTTCTTTTTGGTCGTTTCTTCTTTTGATTTTTTTGTCGCTTTCTGATTTTCCTTCGCTTTTTCCTTATTCATTTTTAATAAAGATTCTTTTTCTTTATCCGACAAAACTCCTTTTGCCTTCAGAGCTGACTCATTGATTTTTACTTCGACCAAAACCTGACAGGAGCCGATATTGCCCGCTGCGTCTTTTGCCGTAATAATCACCGGAAAGGTGCTGAGTCCAAGTTCATTTTCCACTACGGTATGCACAGTAATCGTACAGTCCGCCTCATCGCAGGAAACGTAAGGTTTTACCATGCTCTCAATTTTTGCCACGTTTTCTTTTTTGTTGATATCCTTTGCAGTCCGGCTGGCGACCTCTAAAGTAAACATGCTCTTGGAGCAGGAAACCTTTGGGCAGGTCGTGTCTGTAACCTGAAACTCCTGCTTGATTTCCAGTTTTTTTCCGGCGGTATCCGTATAAGAATATTTTACGGTATGTTTTCCGGTTTCCGCCGTTGAAAATTTTTTGTATTTAAGATGTCCTAAAATATTTTTCCCTTTTTCATCAAACGCAAGTAGATTGGCAAGGTAGTTGATACTGCTTCCCTTTTCCACCACTACTGTTTTGCTGCCCGAAACAAGTTTCCCCGGCTTGATTTTAAGATACGGATTTTCCGATGAGGAATCTGTCGGATCCCAGCCGCAGTACTTTTTTAAGTTTATCGTTTCCGCCGGCTGCATCGGAAGCCTGTCCGTCTTTTTTCCTTTCAGCACCCTGACCTGCGTAGCGTCTTTACAGTGCTCGTAAATCCATGCGGCGTCTCCGGAATACAGGCAGACGCCGGCTCCGGAAATTTTTTTCCCGATATTCTGATAATCCTTCCGGTTGAGCGTGTATGGATAGCGCTCCCTGTAACTGACAGATTGAATCCACGCTCCCTCTTTCAGTTTTGTATTGTACTGGTGCCAAGCGCCGTCATTTTTAATCCATATATAATCCGATACCGTCTTATATTTTCCATTTTTCAGATTTTTACCGACGGAACATGGAAAAACCTTCACCGCATTTTTTTCTGTGCGCTTTTTATCCGTATATTGATAAACAATCAGCGCATTTTTGGAGCGGTTAATTTCTAAATAGTAATCTTGCGGATTTGCGCTTTTCTTTTCCCCGCTGTCTGCGGAATTTGCATCTGACACATGAACTGTTCCGCTTTTTGCGTCACTGTTGACTTTGTGATACACAAACATCAGTGCGCCGAAAATCAGTCCGGCGACAATCAGGATTTCCAAGAGCGTCAGAAGTCCGTTTTTTACTTTTTCAGATTTTAATAGCGTTTTGATATCCATTTCATTCCTCAACACACATTACAAAAAAACTCTGCAATGCCATATCAAACATACCTGTTTATTATAACGCATTACAGAGTTTTTTCAAGAATCCCTTTAGAAAAAATGCAGGTTTCTCTTTGATTTATTCATTGACCATGTTTTTTACGCGGGACAGGGCTTTTGCTACCGGCGGCAGGGCAATCACAATCAGCGTAATCAGCGCCTCCACACCAAGGTATGCGCCGTTGTACGCCAGCGAATAAGGCACTGCGCCCCAGCCTTCCCATGCATATTCGCCAAAGAAAATCCAGCCGGAGATAAATGCAAAAAAGTATCTTCCAAGCACGCCCAGCAGATATCCGATTTGAAGTCCGCCAAATTTCAACACTTTGCAGTCAAATGTTTTATGGATATGATAGCCGATACCGGAAAGTCCCAGCGCGCCGAATGCAAGCGGGTAATCAACGAGCATCTGCGGAATTGTCAGAATATACGGATCGACAATCAACTGCAAAAGACCGTAAGCAACGCCGGTCAGAACGCCCGCGCCAATTCCGTACCAGTAACCGATTAAGGCAATAAAGAGCATACTCAGCAACGTAATAGAGCCGCCCATCGGCATCTCAAACAGTTTAATATTGGACGTCATAAACGCAAGCGCAACGCAGACGGCAGAAACCGCAAGCTGTCTTGCCGAAATGCGGTATTCCTTTTTCCCAATCAGAAAAGAGGCAATCAGCAAAGACACCACCATCACTATAACCAGCGCAACATAACCGGCTGTCGTCGGAAGATACATAATTCCGCCGTATCCGTCGTCGACGCCCTTTGCAAAAAATGATAACATTTCCATAAAAAAAAATCCTCCTTTGAATTTTGTTCGCCAGAGAATTCCATCACAGTAAGAAACCCGTAAACGGATTTTGCATACTATTACGCTTCCTTTCGTCGGTACTAACCGAATCAAGTTATGAGGGATCTGAATACAGCATATCAACTCCGTCCGCGCAAAGTCTTTTCTGACAAAATCGCGGTTCGGCTATGCGGTATCAAACTCAGTCTCAGCACATGGCACCCCTAGCGAGTTATTTACTTTTCATGTAGCAGTGTATCGTCTTTTTTTCCTTCTGTCAATCCTTTTCTGCCGCAAGACAGGCTGCCTTCATTTCTTTTACATACGGGCCTACAAACGCCGGCGCGTCTTTTCCATGTTGGGCAATGATTTTGACAATCGCGCTTCCGACGATTGCGCCGTCAGCATAACGGCACATTTTTTCTGCCTGCTCAGGCGTTGCGATACCAAAACCAATCGCACATGGCACGTCGGAGAATTCCTTCACAAGCCGCGCGATGGATTCCAAATCGGTTGTAATATTTTCCCGCACGCCGGTTACTCCAAGCGAAGACACAATATAGACATAACCCTGCGCCGTCTTCGCAATCTTTTGAATCCGGTCTTTGGAAGTCGGGGCAATCAGCGGAATTAAATCAATTCCTGCGGCGTCGCAGTATGGAGCCATCTCGTCCCTTTCTTCATACGGACAGTCTGGAATAATCAGGCCGGAGATACCGCATTCCTTGCAGCGTCCCATAAATTTTTGCGTGCCATACTTAAATACGGCATTGGCATAAGTCATAAAAATCAGCGGAATGTGAATTTTATCCTGAATGTCTTTGATGGCGTCAAACAATTTGTCGGTCGTAGTTCCCGCCTTGAGCGCCCGCAGGTCTGCTTCCTGAATGACCACGCCCTCCGCAATCGGATCTGAAAATGGAATCCCGATTTCTATGATGTCCGCTCCGTTTTCCTGCATTTCCAAAATCAGTTTTTTAGTCGTTTCCAAGTCCGGATCTCCGCCGGTAATAAATGGAATAAACGCTTTGTGATTTTTAAAAGCTTCACTTATCTTACTCATAAATCTGTACTCCTCTATATCTTGCAATGGCAGCGACGTCTTTATCTCCACGCCCTGACACGTTAATGACTACGATTTTATCTTTATCAAGCGTTGGCACATATTTCATCGCATAGGCGACGGCGTGAGAACTCTCAATCGCCGGAATAATGCCCTCCACTCTCGACAGATACTCAAACGCCTCGACCGCTTCCTCATCAGTAACCGGCACATAGACCGCTCTCCCCGTATCGTGGAGATTTGCGTGCTCCGGCCCGATTCCCGGATAATCCAGTCCTGCGGAAATCGAGTAAACCGGTGCAATCTGCCCGTCGTCATTCTGACAGAACATGGATTTCATTCCATGAAAAATTCCCTCTGTCCCGTTTGCAATCGTGGCGGCATTTTTCGGGGTATCCACGCCAAGTCCCGCCGCCTCGCAGCCAATCAGCGCCACATCTTTGTCTTCAATAAAATGGTAAAACGCGCCCATTGCATTGGAACCGCCGCCCACACAGGCAATCACCGCGTCCGGCAGTCTTCCTTCCGCCTCCATCAACTGCTGTTTGATTTCTTTGCTGATAACGCTCTGGAAATCCCTTACAATCGTAGGAAACGGGTGCGGCCCCATAACGGAGCCCAACACATAAAGCGTATCGTCCATTCGGTTAGTCCATTCGCGCATCGCCTCATTGACCGCGTCTTTTAACGTCATGGTACCGCTTGTTACCGCGTGAACTTTTGCGCCGAGCAGTTCCATTCTGAAAACATTTAACGCCTGACGTTCACAGTCCTCTTTTCCCATGAAAATTTCACATTCCATATCCATGAGCGCTGCCGCTGTGGCGGTTGCCACGCCATGCTGTCCTGCTCCCGTCTCCGCAATTACTCTGGTCTTCCCCATTTTCTTTGCAAGAAGCACCTGTCCGAGCACGTTGTTAATTTTGTGCGAACCGGTGTGATTCAAATCTTCCCGCTTTAAATATACTTTGGCGCCGCCCAAATCTTTAGTCATTTTCTCTGCATAATAAAGAAGCGACGGTCTTCCGGCATAATTGTTCAACAAATCCTGCAGCTCTCTGTTAAATTCCGGATCCTTTTTATAATAATCATACGCTTTTTCTAATTCATTTACAGCCGTCATCAGTGTTTCAGGGACATACTGCCCTCCATGAATACCGAATCTTCCCTTGCTCATCGCGTTATCCTCCTATTTATTCGTTTCACTATCTATTTGTTTCACTGTCTAATTCTTTTAACATTTTCGCTTTGTCTTTTGCTCTCATCAACGTTTCGCCAATCAGCACGCCGTTTACATACGCTTCCTTCAGCCGGCGGACGTCCTGCGGATACCGGATTCCGCTTTCCGCAATAAACAGAATATCAGACGGAACCAGTTTTCGCAATCGTTCGCTGTTGGAAATATCCACCGTAAATGTTTTCAAATCCCTGTTGTTGACGCCGATAATTCTTGCTCCCGCGCCAAGCGCCTGACGGATTTCCGCTTCATCATGCGCCTCAACCAGCGCTGAAATTCCCAGTGCATCACAAATCTGAATATCCCGCCGGATCGTCTGTTCGTCCAGCAGCGCGCAAATCAGCAGCACTGCCGACGCTCCATGTACTTTCGCGTCATAAATCATATAATCGTCAACCACAAAATCCTTCCTCAGAAGGGGAACGGATACTTTTTCGCTGATTGCCTTTAAATATTTTTTGTCTCCCTGAAAATATTCCGGCTCCGTCAGCACTGAAATACAGCCGGCGCCGGCTTTTTCGTATTCCTGCGCAATTTCCACAAACGGAAAATCTTTTGCAATCACGCCTTTGGACGGAGATGCTTTTTTTACCTCGCAGATAAAAGTCATGCCGTCCTCTGCCAGTTTTTTCTCAAAAGAAAAATCTCCCTTTGGCATGGCAAGCGCTCTCTCCTTGATTGTTTCGAGCGATATTTCCTTTTTTTCCTTCTCCACTCTTTTTCTGGTGGACTGTGCAATTTCTTCTAAAATCATTTCCGGTTCCTCAATTCCGCTTCTTAAAATTGGTTTGTCGCAGCGACAAATTCTTCCAACTTCTGCGCCGCTTTTCCACTGTCAATCATCTCTGCCGCAATCTTTATCGCCTCGCCGTAAGAAATTCCCTCACGATATACATAAATACATGCTCCGGCGTTTAACAGGACTGCGTTTCGTTTTGCACCGGTAATTTTTCCGCTCAGAATATCTCTCGTAATCTGTGCATTTTCTGCGCCGTCGCCGCCTTCGAGCTCGCTCTTTTTACAAAGCGGTATTCCATATGCCTCCGGATTTAATTCATAAGTGGTAGTCGTACCGTTTCTGATTTCGCAGACTGTCGTCTTGGCGCTTGCAGAAATTTCGTCCATCGTATCCTGACCGAATACGACCATTCCTTTTTTAACGCCGAGTTTAATGAGCACCTGCGCAATCGGCTCGACCAGCGCCTCGTCGTATACGCCGATAATATCCATGCTTGCTCCGGCCGGATTTGTCAGCGGCCCAAGAATATTAAAAATCGTTCTGATGCCAAGCGCCGCTCTCACCGGCCCCACAAACCTCATTGCAGTATGATATTTCTGCGCGAATAAAAACGTCATACCGGTTTCTTCCAAAACCTGTTTTGCCTGCTCCGGCTCGATGGTGATGTTGGCTCCGAACGCCTCTAACACATCTGCCGCGCCGGATTTGCTGGAAACGCCGCGGTTTCCATGCTTGGCAATTTTGCACCCTGCCGCCGCCGCTACAATGGCCGACGTCGTGGAAATATTAAATGTGTTTGCTTTATCGCCGCCGGTTCCCACAATTTCCAGTAAATCCATCGAATGTTCAAGTCTTGTTCCGTTATCTCTCATGCCCTGCGCGGAACCGGTAATTTCATCAATCGTTTCCCCTTTCATGCGCAGAGCAACCAGATAAGCGCTGATGAGCGCTTCCGGCGTGTTTCCGCTCATAATTTCGTTCATACATTCCTTTGCTTCCCCATAAGTTAAATCCTGATTTTCCACTAATTTGCCAATCGCTTCTTTAATCATCTTTCTTTCCTCCATTTCATTTCATTTTGATATTTTCATGTATCAGACCGATTGAAATTACTTTCACATCAGCCGATTAAAATTGCTTTCACGTCAGACTGCTTAAAATTGCTTTCACATCAGACTGCTTGAATTTGCTTTCGCGTCAGACCGATAAAAAGTTTTTCATCATTGTTTTTCCTTCCGGCGTCAGTACGGATTCCGGGTGAAACTGCAGCCCGTAAATCTTGTAATCCCGGTGCTGTACCGCCATCACTTCATTGTCCGACATATCCACTGCGGTCACTTCGAGTTCCTCCGGAATGGTATCTGCTTTTGCGGAAAGGGAGTGATAGCGCGCTCCCTGAAATGTTTTCCCAAGACCGGCAAACACCGGCGAATCTTTGAGAACTGTCATCTCGCTTTTCTTTCCATGCATCAGTTGTTTTGCATAAGTAACGGTCGCGCCGAACACTTCACAGATGCTCTGATGTCCCAGACAGACGCCCAATATCGGATATTCTCCTTTGAGTTTTTCTACGACTTCTTCACAAATCCCCGCATCTTTCGGTTTGCCCGGCCCCGGCGACAAAATGATGTGGCTCGGATTACATGCTCTGATTTCGTCGATGGTAATTTCGTCATTGCGGACGACTTTGATATCCCCATGACTGATTTCTCCCACCAACTGCACCAGATTGTAAGAAAAACTGTCATAATTGTCGATTAAAAGTACCATTACAGTTTCACCTCGCTTCCTCTCACCACTGCGTCGATTACCGCGCCCGCTTTATGCGCACATTCCATATACTCATTTTCCGGAATGCTGTCGGCGACAATGCCCGCGCCTGCCTGCACGCAGACGGTATCGTCTTTTTTGACTGCGGTGCGGATTGCGATACAGACATCAAGATTTCCGGATAAATCAATATAACCGATTGCCCCGCCGTAAACGCCTCTCGGCTCTACCTCCAGTTCGTTGATAATCTCACACGCGCGGAATTTCGGCGCGCCGGAAAGGGTTCCTGCCGGAAGCAGTGCGGAAACGGCGTCACATGCGTCGTACTGCTTTGCAAGCGTTCCGCAGACCGTCGACGCAATATGCATCACTTTGGAAAAACGGTGGATTTTCATGTAATCCTCAACCACAACGCTGCCGTACTCCGCAATTCTTCCAATATCGTTACGAGCCAAATCGACCAGCATATTGTGTTCGGCAAGTTCTTTCTCGTCCCGCATAAGATTTTCTTCCAGCGCAAGGTCTTCTTCATCAGTCTTTCCACGCGGTCTGGTTCCCGCCACCGGAAAGGTCGTCAGTTTTCCGTCAACCAGTTTTACCATAGTTTCCGGAGAGGCGCCCGCAATCTGAAGATTTTCCGCCTGAATAAAATACATATACGGCGACGGATTGGTCGTGCGGAGTACCCGATACGGATTGAGCAGCGAACCATGATATTTTGCTTCAAACTTTCTGGACACCACGCCCTGAAAAATATCGCCCTCTCGAATATAATGTTTTGTCTTTTCTACCATTTCGCAATATTCTTCTTTGGTCATATTGCTGTGAAACTCTACCGCTTCATCAACGGCGTTCTTCGGCAGCGGCGTCTGGTCATAAATGAGCGCCGTCATTTTTTCGATTTCCAACAGCGCCGCATTGTATCCCTGAAGTCCGTCTTTTGCTTTCATATTGGCAATCAGAATAATTTTCTGGCGGAAATGGTCAAACGCAATCACTTTGTCAAAAAGCATCAAATGATAATCATCGACGTCGCTGCTTTCCAGCTTCAGCTTCGGTTCTGCATAACCGATCATGTTGTATCCGAAGTAACCGACAAAGCCTCCGGTAAATGTCGGAAGACCGTCTATTTTCGGAGATTTATATTTCTCAAGCAGATTTCTGAGAGCGTCCATCGGATTTCTTTTTTCCGTCGTCTCAATTTCTCCGCTTTTCTGCATTACCTTTCCGTCCTTGCAGGTAATATGAAGCACCGGCTCGTATCCCAGAAAAGAATACCGCGCCCATTTTTCTCCTCCCTCCACACTTTCCAGCAGGAAAAAGTTTTTGTCAAATGCTTCGAGCTTTCTTAAAAGGGTAATCGGCGTAATGACGTCGGCGTAAATTTCCTTTGCAATCGGAATCAGGCTGTAATCCGAAAGATACTGCTCAAGTTCTTCAAAGGGTTTCGTGTTCATCGTTTCTATCCTCCTGTTATATAAAAAAGAAAAAGCCCCTGTCCCCTGAAAATCAAGGGACAAGAGCTGTCATATACTCCTGCGGTGCCACCCAATTTAATGCATCACACATTCACTCATCGCATACCATCATATGCTTCCCTCTTTAACGGTAGGGCTCCGTCAGCGTCTACTCTCATCTGCATGATTTCAAGCTGCCCTCTCAGGGCCATTCACAACCGGCTATCTGTTATCTCTCACCAACCGATAACTCTCTGTATCGAATCGTCCGGAAGCTACTCCTCCTAATCAACGGTTTTTCTAAAACTAAATATTATTTTATAATGGAAACACTATTCTGTCAAATCTTTTTTTATTCTTCCCGCTTTCTTTCGTATGTCAATCTTATAATTCATTTATTCTTTCTCAGTGTCATCAACAATATAGACAATAACGCCAATCTCTTTTCCAGCAATCTCATGAATATATTGGTACATTCCGGAAGGTCTTTCTCCAAAACATTCCTTCACCGGTACTGTAATGGTAAAACTGCCACTTCCCGTTAAGGTATGAGTCTCACCCTGCATTTCTCCTTCATTCGGCCATGGGAGAATGTCATGCACTGTATCCCCATACTGAACCAAACAGTATGGCCGGGTATTGTATTCATACGCTTTTTCACTCTCTGTCACAACCGTATAGGTAATTTCCAGATTATCCGTATTTTTTATTTTAGGATTTTTCACCTTTGCGGTAATATAATATTCTGGATATGTGACATCAAATTCCACTGAGATATCTTTTCCTTCATATGGATTTACTCCCTTATAACTCCAATGGCTTTCAAACCTTACCGTATATCTGTAATGGCCCGGTCTGTAATCTTTATATGTTTTTGAGAAATCATATCTGTTATAAGTAATCGGAGTGTTCCAAGATAATGTCTCTAATCCAAAATCCACCAAGCCGCCTCTTTCTAGAATAAGATAATCTTCCCTATACTCTAACTGTTTCCATTGTCCTTCTTCATAAATTTCCAGCTTGTATTCGCCGACGTCTCTCATCAATACCACATCTGTCGGCCCGTCAAAGTAATATTTCAACTGCAGTGTATCGTCCGTTGTCAGGCCATCATTTAACACCTGTGCCACAAGATGAACCTCCGGCTCCTTTGTTTCCTGTATTTGGCCGGTTGCTCCGTCCGGCTTTGCTGTCGGGGTTTCCTGCGCAGGAGATTGCGGTTTTTGAACTTTTTTCTGCTGTACCGTCACCTTAATCTTATAAGTTTTTTTC
Source organism: uncultured Lachnospiraceae bacterium (assembly GCA_947631665.1). GTDB lineage: Bacteria > Bacillota > Clostridia > Lachnospirales > Lachnospiraceae > Eubacterium_G. Next base: position 13,076 of record CANRMF010000004.1, read on the forward strand.
CCATGCTTTGCCTGAACAACAGCCTTTCCGGCCTTTTTCCCCTGCAGTTTTATGATATTTTTGTACTTGCCGGATTTTTTGACCACCCTGATATTTTTCTTTCCGCTCAGAATTTTCCACTGTACTTTTCGGGAAGCATTTTTCAGTTTAACGGTTTTCCTGCTTCCTACCGTCACCACGACCTTTTTCTTATCCAGCGCAACTCTCTTTGTTTTTGCCTGCACGCTAAAAGGAGCATTGATAAAAATACCGCTCAATATCAATGCGATCATCAGAACATAAACTGACATTTTCTTAATCATAGATATCACCCCTTATTTTCAGCAACCTGCTTTGCCTGAACATCGCCCGGCGCCTGCTCATACTTGGATACAACGTATTCAAAGTCTCCGCTGCCGCCCGTAATGGAACGGAGCGATGTAGAGTATCCGTATAACTCAAGCATCGGCACTTCCGCCTCAATCATCTGCTTTCCGCCGTCTACGGAGGTCATGTTCATCACACGTCCTCGCCGCTTGTTTAAATCTCCCATAATATCTCCGGAAAATCTGTCCGGAGCGGTAACGGTCAATGCGGCAATCGGCTCTAACAGAACAGGCCCCGCTTCCATAAAGCCTTTCTTAAACGCCATAGACGCGGCGGTCTTGAATGCCATTTCCGAAGAATCCACAGGGTGGTATGAACCGTCAATCAACGTCGCCTTAACGCCGACAACCGGATAGCCTGCCAGCGGGCCTGCTTTCACACATTCCTGAAGTCCCTTCTCGACAGCCGGAAAATAATTTTTCGGCACTGCTCCGCCGACAATCTTTTCCTCAAAAACATAGGCTTCTGAAAGGTCGCCGGACGGCTCAAATTCCATGATAACATCTCCGTACTGTCCATGACCGCCGGACTGCTTTTTATATTTTCCCTGAACCTGTGCTTTCTTTCGGATTGTCTCGCGGAATGCAATTCTCGGCCTGCACAGTTCGATTTCCACTTTATATTTATCTTTGAGTTTTGAAGCTACAACCTCTAACTGCTGCTCGCCAATCCCATATAAAAGCGTCTGCTTGTTTTCATCATCAACAATAAATTTCAGCGTCAAATCTTCTATGGCAAGTTTTGTTAAAGCCTGCGCCACCTTATCCTCGTCTCCCTTATTGACCGCCCGGTACGCCATATATGTATAAGGCTTTGACATCGTCGTCGGGTGATACTCAATCGGCCACGCGCGGGTGGCAAGCGTATCTCCGGTACGGGTACTGTCCATCTTTCCGATTGCGCCGATATCGCCGGAATGAAGCTCCGGCACTTCAATCACATTTTTTCCTCTCATGACATAGAGCTTACTCAGTTTTTCCTCTACGTCTTTCGTTGCGTTATATACGGTATCTCCTGCTTTCAGAATTCCGGTACGGACTTTCACAAGAGAATATTTTCCAACAAACGGATCCATAATGGTCTTAAACACATAGGCTGAAACCGGCTTCGTGGAATCGAAATCTGCCACAACCTCCTCGCCGGTATCAATATTTGTCGCCTTTTTTAATACTTCTGCATTGTCTGCTGACGGGAAGTATTTTTCACAGGTCTGCAGAAAACTGTTGACGCCCTGACAGGTAATTCCGGAACCGATCTGCACCGGAACAATATCGCAACTGATAACATTCTGCCTGAGCGCTTTGGAAATTTCCTCAGTGGTAAACTCCTCACCCATAAAATACTTATCCATCAATTCCTCGTCAGATTCCGCAACTGCTTCCATCAGATGCTCCCTGCAAGGCTCTAAATCCGGCATAACTGCTTCCGGAATCTCTCTCTCTGTATAATTTCCCAAATCATCAACAAACTGCCGTCCACCCATTTTTACGACATTGACATATCCTGTCAGTTTTTCATTTTCAATAATCGGCAGATGGAATGGCGCAACCTTCTTTCCGAAATTTTCTTTGAGCTGCTCTACGGTCTGCATATAATTTGCATTCGGATCGTCCATATTGGTAATGAAGAAAATTCTTGGAATCTGTCTGCGCTCACAGATTTCCCACGCCTTAATCGTTCCGACCTCGACGCCGGCTTTTCCATTGACTACAATAACCGCCGCATCTGCCACGCTCATGGCGTCCTCCATCTGTCCGACAAAATCAAAATATCCCGGCGCGTCTAAAATATTGATTTTTAATCCGTTCCATTCTACCGGAATGACTGACGCACTGATGGAAAATTTACGGTTGATTTCCTCCCTGTCATAATCGCTGATTGTATTTCCGTCCGCGATTTTTCCCATACGGTTAATCGTTTTTGTGGCAAAGGCAACTGCTTCGGCTAAAGTAGTCTTGCCCGCCCCTCCATGACCTAAAAATACAACATTTCTGATACTCTCTGTTTTATAAACATTCATATCTGTTACCTCCTGTTTTATTTATTTTTTGAGCGTTCCGCTCTCACGTCCATTCATTTTATGTATATTTTACCTTATATATCAGTTCATTACAATAATGGTTAAAACTTTAACAATTTTATCTTTTCTTCGACGAAAAAAAGCATTATAATATATTTAACATACGAAAAAAAGGAGTTTTATCAATGCGTTCAGTCAATAAATTATATTACATTTCTGCGGCTTTCATTATCAGTTGCGGAGCAGTTCTTTTATTTTTAATTCCGCTTTTAAAAGTACATGGAAATACGACCTCATCTTCCGCTGCGGCAGCGCAGACGGAAACCACGGCAAAACCGTCCGCCACCACTGCGCCGGCGGCGACAAAAGCGCCAAAAGAAACTACCGCCCCGCCAAAGAAACCGGCAATGAAGAAGGTCAACAAAATTAAGTCAATCCGGCTGAGCGAAGAAAATATCCGCTTAAATCCAAAAGATCACCGCTATCTGAAGGCAAGGATTACTTATAAAAGCAGGAAACGCAAAACCAATGAAAAATTTGTCTGGAAAAGCCAAAATAAAAAGATTGCAACCGTATCCCAGAAAGGGGTTGTGACGGGCAGGAAAAAAGGCAGTACATACATTGTCGTCCAATCAAAACTTACGGGCGTAACCGCAAAATGCAAAGTAACCGTAGGAAAAACAAAATATATTGCCATTACCTTTGACGACGGCCCCGGCATTTACACAAACAAACTGTTGGACGCATTGAAAAAATATGACAGTAAAGCGACATTTCTGCTGGTAGGCGCGAATGTCAATTCTTACAAAAAACAGGTACAGCGGGAATATGACCTGTTTATGCAGATTGGAAACCATTCATGGAGCCATGCAAATCTCAAGGCAATTTCCAAAGAGCAGGTAAAAAGCCAGATTAACCGCGCAAAAGAAGCAATCCAGAATGTCACCGGCGAAAAGCCTTCGATTTTCAGACCGCCTTATGGAAATTATAACAAAACGGTATCCTCCATCGTAGATGTCCCGATGATTTATTGGAGTGTCGATACGCTGGACTGGAAATACAGGAACACCAACTATGTCAGTTCGACTATTCTGAAATATTCCGGCGAAGGCGCAGTTGTTCTGCTGCATGATATCCACAAAACCTCTGTGGACGGATTTATCAAAGCCCTGCCGAAGCTGGTCAAAAAACATTACGAACTGGTGACGGTCAGCGAATTGTTTAAAATTCATGGAACGACAATGAAAAAAGGCGTCATGTATTTCAGCGCAAAATAATTCTTTGGCACCTGAAATGAACAGGCGAAAGATTTCCTATTGAAATAAATGAAATCCTGTTATAAAATAGATAGGAAGTTATTTCGCTTTAAAGCGTTAAAGTTTAAACTATGAAAGTGTGATGATTATGAGATTTCTGACATTCGGTTTTGTCGGGATTGGTCTGATTGGCGGCTCAGTTGCCAAATCACTCCGCTCCGTTTATCCCGGCTGTAAAATCATTGTATACAATCGAAGCGCCGAACCCCGCGTTATGGCGCTCAACGACGGCACAGCCAACGTTGCCGTCAGCGAGGTTCATGAGGCCTTCGGGGAATGTGATTATATTTTTCTCTGCACTCCTGTCGAGAAAAATGTGGAATATCTGAAAAAATTGAAACCATTGGTTAAAGATGACTGTATTATTACCGATGTGGGAAGCGTCAAGGGAAATATCCATCAGGCGGTCGCAGAGTTAGAAATGCAGTCCATGTTTATCGGCGGTCACCCGATGGCGGGTTCTGAAAAAACAAGTTATGAACATTCTTCCGATAAACTTCTCGAAAACGCTTATTATGCGCTGACTCCTGAGGATTGCGTTCCGTCGGAACGCGTGGAGGAATTTACGCAGATTATCAAAGATATCGGGGCAATTCCAATCCGTCTCTCTTTTCAGGAGCACGACAGGGTTGTCGCTGCCATCAGCCACCTCCCGCACCTGATTGCCTCCAGTCTGGTAAATCTGGTGAAAAAAAGCGATTCGCCTCAGGAATATATGAAAATGATTGCCGCCGGCGGATTTAAAGATATTACCCGTATCGCTTCTTCTTCTCCTGAAATGTGGGAGCAGATCTGCATGACAAATACGGAAAATATTGCCGGAATGCTGCAGTCTTATATCAACGATCTGACTGATGTAAAAAAAGCATTGGATCAGAAAAACGGTCATGCGATTTATCAGATGATTTCTGAGAGCCGCGACTACCGCGACAATCTCGACGACCATTCCAACAGCATTATTCAGAAAAGCTACAATGTTTACTGCGATATTATTGACGAATCCGGCGCCATCGCTACGATTGCCACCATTCTTGCAACAAACGGCGTCAGCATCAAAAATATCGGTATTATCCACAACCGCGAATTTGAAGAAGGCGTATTGAAAATTTCATTCTACAATGAAGCCTCCGCCGATCAGGCAATCGAACAGTTGGAAAAACACCGATATAAAGTATTTAAGCGAAATTAGAGTTCCGTTATTTCTCCGTCAGCCGGTCTAACACATTAAAATATTCTTCAAATGTTTTTCTACAGCAGAGCGGATTTCGGATTACGACGCCCTCTACCGCCAGACCTGCCATTGCGAAGCTCATCGCTACCCTGTGGTCGTCATAAGTTTCAATGACTGCGCCATGAAGCGGTTCCGGAATAATTTCCACATCAGTGCGGTTTTCTTTTTCAACGATCCTTGTCCGGCAGCCCAGCCGTTCCAGTCCGTTTACCATCGCCTGTACGCGGTCTGACTCCTGTTTTCTGATATGTCCGATATTTTGAATGACCGTCTTTGATGTTGCAAATGCCGCGACCACCGCCATTGTGAGCGCCTGATCGGAAAAATCAGACATATCCACAGTAATGCCCTCAAAGGCTTTAAGGTTTCCGGCGTCCACTGTAACGCCCTGCTCTGTGTCGGCGATTTTGGCTCCCATCTGTTCCAGCACGTCAAGAAATTTCCGGTCGCCCTGCATCGAATTTTTATGCGTTCCGAAAACCAACGCTTTCGTCTTTAAAATCATTGCCATTGCATAAAAATAACAGGCGGCGGAAAAATCAGGTTCCACAAAATATTGCGGTATTCCAAAGTTCTGCGCCGCGATTTCGTAGGTATTGTTTTCCCTTTTCCATGAAATGCCAAACTGCTCCATCATGCGAAGCGTCATTTGAATATAAGAACCCTCTGTCCGCGAACCGGTCAGCGTGATTTTCATTCCATGAATCGGCGCTGCCATCAAAAGTCCGCTGGCATACTGGCTGCTGGTAGTCGTGTCAATCTCTGTTTCCAACTGCCGCATTCCTAAAGAATGTATCCGGAACGGAAAATGGTCTGGTTCTTCCAGAAATTCAACCGCAACGCCCTGCGCCCTGATTTTATCAAGCAGCTCTTTCATCGGCCGCTTTTTCATCTGCTCTGATGCGTTTAACACATATGTCCCGCCGGCAGCCGCAAGAAATACGGTAAGAAATCTCGCCGCAGTTCCGGCGCTTCTCACATTGATTTCAACATTGGAATTTGGGATTTTTCCGTTTTCACCAAAGACTACCACCCGATGTTCCTTCTCGTCAATCTCCACCCGAAATCCCAGCGTTTTTAAGCAGTCCAAAAATGCTCTGGAATCTTCGCTGAATAACACGCCCCGCAGTTCGCAGACCGTATCCGACATTGCCGCAAGCATGAGCGCTCTGTTTGTGATGCTTTTGGAACCCGGCACCAAAACCTGTATATTCTTTTTTTCCTTCAATAATCTGACAGCATACTGTTCCATTTGATTTCCTCTTATCATCAATCTTTCTTCCTGCACCGCGCTTTTAGAGGTACAGGCATCAAACCGTTACCGGATAAACATTGCGTCGCCAAAACTGAAAAACCGGTACTTTTCTTTTACCGCCTCCTCATACGCCGCCAGTATATGCTCCCTTCCGGCAAGCGCTGACACCAGCATCAGCAGGGTCGACTCCGGCAGATGAAAATTTGTAATCAGTCCGTCAACCGCTTTAAACGTATATCCCGGATAAATAAAAATCTGCGTCCAGCCGCTTCCTGCATGGATTACGCCGTCAACGTCCGCCACCGTTTCCAATGTCCGCGTGCTGGTCGTTCCCACAGAAATCACTCTGCCACCGTTTCTCTTTGTTTCATTGATAATCGCCGCGTCCTTTTCATCGACCATGTAAAACTCCGAGTGCATATGATGTTCGAGAATATTTTCCACCTTTACCGGCCGGAACGTTCCCAGCCCTACATGCAGCGTTACATGGGCAATCCGAATTCCTTTATTTTCAATTTCAGCAAGCAGTTCTTTCGTAAAATGCAGTCCCGCCGTCGGCGCCGCCGCAGAACCCTCATATTTGGCATACACCGTCTGATAACGGTTTTTATCCTTCAGTTTGTGGGTAATATACGGCGGAAGCGGCATTTCTCCAAGCCTGTCCAGAACCTCCTCAAAAATCCCCTCGTAGTGGAATTTTATCAGCCGGTTTCCTTCCTCGACAATTTCCAGAACCTCTCCGGTCAAAAGCCCGTCGCCAAAAGAAATCTTTGTACCCGCTTTACATTTTTTTCCCGGTTTTACAAGTGTTTCCCAAATATCATTTTCTTTTCTTTTCAAAAGTAACACTTCAATTTTTGCATCGGTTCCGACTTTGCTTCCAAAAAGTCTTGCCGGAATTACTTTGGTATCGTTGATTACCAGACAGTCCTCCGGCCTCAATTCGTCAATAATTTCCCGAAATACGCGGTGTTCTGTTTTTCCCGTTGTTTTATCCAGCACCATCAGCCTTGAACTGCTCCGGTCATCTAACGGATCCTGCGCAATCAACTCCTGCGGCAGATTATAATCATAATCATGCAGGCTCATTTGCTTTTTCATCATCAAATTCCTTTTCTCACTTTCATGGATTGAATATTTCAATCAGTTTCTATCAGCTCGTTATTATATCACTTCATCATTCATTCAATCAAATATTTTCCATAAATAAGTTTACAGCGCTTCACTATCCAGTACGATAGTAAATGGCCCGTCATTGGACAATTGCACCTTCATGTCGGCGCCAAAGATGCCTTTCTCTACTACCGGCACCGCTTCTTTGCATTTCTGAATAATATATTCGTACATTTCATTTGCCATGTCCGGCCCGCCGGCCTTTACAAAAGATGGACGGTTTCCTTTTTTGCAGTCCGCATAGAGCGTGAACTGGGAAATCAACAGCAGTTGTCCGTCTACATCGGAAAGTCCCAGATTGGTCTTTCCGTTTCCATCATCGAAAATACGCATATTGCAAAGTTTCTTTACCATTTTATCTGCAATCTCTTTTGTATCATCTTCTGCCACTCCAATCAACACAAGGAAGCCTTTTCCTATCTGTCCGACGATTTTTTCATCTACAGTTACAGAAGCCTCCGTAACTCTTTGTATTACAAATTTCATTGAAATTCCTTCTCCTTTAATCTCTTTCTTTTAAATATCTTTTTAGAAGAAAACTGCAAAAATACGGAAAAGTATAGACATTGTCGCTATATCCCACATTACCGTCACATAATTTAATTCCATATTTGATATCTTTATATTTCTCACTGCGAATCAATGTCCGCAAGGACTTTGAACGATTGTTTGTAGCTTTTACTTCTACCGGAATCAATGCGGACTTTGTCCTCACGAAAAAATCTTCCTCCAATGTGGAATCACCCCGCTTATAATAATATAAATCATATCCGCTTTTTGACAAGGCTTCCCCGACAATATTTTCAAACAATGCACCTTTATATACCCCAAGATTTTTATTTGCTCTCAAATCGTCCTGAGTTTCGTCGTCCAACATTGCAACAAATAATCCTGTATCCTTTAAATATATCTTGTATTTTGTCTCATCAAAATTGCCCTTTAAAGGAAGTTCCGGAAAGTGAAGACAATAACATACATTGATTATGCCGGCATCATTTAACCATTCGATACAGCCTCTGTAATCCTTGAATCTCGCTCCATGCGCCACCTTGGATATCTGAAACTTTTTATTCTCTTTCGATAACTGTACCGGAATATGATCAAACACATTTAATATTCTGGTCTGATCCAGTCCTTCAGCATATTTTCTAATATCCTCCCGATAATCTGATATCAACTGTCGTTGTTGTTCCAATGTCCCTTCAAAAGTCCCTCTGGTCACATAATCCCGGACAACCGCCGGCATTCCTCCTAAAATGCAGTAATCAACCAACAGATTATGATATATATTCATTTCCAAAGAATTAAATGGTTTTAATTCTTTCATATGGTTTAACATATCCCCAATGACTTCTGCACCATATTCCTTCGCCCATAAAAATTCCTCAAAATCCATAGAATACATTTCATAATCTATTTTATATCCAACGCTATTGCTCTCGATCCGCTTGTATTGAATCCCTAATAAAGAACCGCTGCATATCACATCATACCTTCCATCAAGTTTAAAGAATTTTAGCGAAGTCGCTATTTCCGGAAAATCCTGAAGTTCATCAAAGAAAATCAGAGTCTTGTCCGGCTCAAATCTTTTTGTAGAGTCAATCCGGGAAATATTTTTTATGAGATAATCTACCTTATACCCATCTTCAATAATCATTTTATATTTTGGTTCTTCATAAAAGTTAATGTAAATCACATTCTCATAATATGCTTTGGCAAAATGACTAATGGATTCTGTCTTTCCCACCTGTCTCGGCCCTTTTACAATTAAGGGCAGGCGGTCGGGATTATTTTTCCATTTGATTAAATAATCATCTATTTTTCTTTTTAAATATTTCATAGTCACCTCGAACATTCGTTGCTTTCTTTGTTTATTATAGGCTTATTTGCTTAAAAATACAACATTTTTACAAAAATTAGAGCGAATTATTACTATATTTTTACAAAAAAATGAGGGAATATTCACTATAAATGTACAAAAAGATGAGGGAATTATCAAAAAGCATCATTTTGGATACCGTTTCTTCCAAATCATTTTTCTATACAAAAAACAGGAGCTTCTGCTCCTGCTTTCTGGATTCATAGAACTCTTGATTATCCTCTCAACTGAATACCTAATCCCTCAAGACCATTCAAAATTTTCTTCATGACACTGGCAATATCATTTTCTTCCAATGTTCTGTCTTTTGCCCTAAAGACAATATTGTAAGCAACAGACTTGAAACCTTCCTCAATCTGGTCTCCCTCGTATATATCAAACAAACGATAATCTTCAAGAATCTTTCCGCCGCGCTGTTCAATCACTGCCTCAATCTGTCCCACTAAAATTTCTTTTGGAACAACCATGGAAATATCTCTTGAAACAGCCGGGAACTTGGCAATGCCCTCGTACTTGATATTAAAATCAGCCATTTCATAAATGTATGGCATATCAATGACTGCCACATAAGCTCTCGTTTTCATATTATAATTTTCGGCAACCTGCGGGTGCACTTCGCCGAGATATGCGATAACCTTGTTCTCATAAATAATTTCCGCCTGACGTCCCGGGTGCAGGAACGGCTTTCCGGCATCGGCATTGTAAGTAAGTTTCTTTTTCATGCCGACCTGCTCCAGAAATTCCTCAACAACGCCCTTCATGGTAAAGAAGTCACCCTCTCCGTAAAAACCAAGCGTAAACTGCATTCTCTCGTCCGGTAAATCCTTCAGCGGCAGTTCTTTTGGCAGGTAGACATTCCCCATCTCAAACAGTCTGACGTCCTTATTTCTGTGATTATAGTTTGCGGCAAGGGAATTTAACATTCCGTCAAGAGAAGTCGTTCTCATAATACTGAAATCCTCTCCCAACGGATTTGAAATAGTAATCGCCTGACGCAGCGTTGAATCTTCCGGAATGAGCAGTTTTTCAAATACCTTCGGGCTCTCAAACGAATAGGACATTCCCTGTGAAAAACCACAGTACAGCGCCACGCTTCTTGCAATCTCGTCAATCCGCAGTTTCTCAGACAACTTCCCGGTCGTCGCTTCGCCGGACGGCAGCGTGGTCGGAATATTGTCGTAACCGTAAAATCTTGCGATTTCCTCTGCAATGTCGCACATACCGATTAAATCCTGTCGGAATGTCGGTACGGTAATCATTTTTGTCTCCGGATTGTATTTTAATTCCAACGCCGGAAAATAGGAAATCATCTGCTCCTGCGTCAAATCAAATCCAATCAGTTTATTAACTCTTTCAGGCTCAAACAAAATCTGGCGTTCTTCCCGCTTGTCCGGATATACGTCCACAATTCCTGCCACAACTTCTCCGGCGCCAAGTTCCTCGATCAACTGGCACGCGCGATTGATGGCTTCCTCAGCATTATTCGGATCCAACCCTTTTTCAAATTTACCGGAGGCGTCCGTCCGAAGTCCGACTCTCTTGGAAGAAAGACGGATATTCGTTCCGTCAAAACATGCCGCCTCAAACAGAACTTCCTGCACATCATCAGTAATCATGGAATTTTCTCCACCCATAATGCCGGCAAGTCCGACTGCGCGCTTTCCGTCGCAAATCATCAGCATTTCAGAATCAAGGCTTCTCTCCTGTCCGTCTAACGTGACAAATTTTTCTCCGTCCTCTGCGCGGCGGACAACAATTTTATTTTCTGCAATCGTCGAAAGGTCATACGCGTGCATCGGCTGACCGTATTCTTCCATGACGTAGTTTGTGATATCGACCAGATTGTTAATCGGTCTGATGCCGCAAGCGGAAAGACGTCTCTGAAGCCATTCCGGCGACGGCGCAATTTTTACATTTCTGACAACTCTGGCGCAGTACCGCGAACACAAATCAGAATCTTTAATCTCTACGGAAATATAATCATTGACATCGCCCTGCGTGCCGGTTTCGTTCACCTGCGGCGGGCAAAACGGTTTTTGAAAGGTTGCCGCAGCTTCTCTTGCAATGCCGATTACGCTGTAACAATCCACGCGGTTTGATGTAATCTCATATTCAAAGACAGTTTCATGAAGACCGAGCACCTCGATTGCATCAGCGCCGACTTCTACGTCATCGTCAAACACATAAATTCCATTTTCCGGCGCTTCCGGATAAAAATCCCGCGTAGAGCCGAGTTCCTCAATCGAACACATCATTCCATTGGAAGGAACCCCGCGCAGTTTTCCTTTTTTGATTTTAATTCCGCCTTCCGTTTTTGAACCGTCGTGTCCTCCGGCAACGCGTCCACCGTCCAGTACGACCGGAACCTTCTGTCCTTCTGCCACATTCGGCGCTCCGGTAACAATCTGAATCGTCTCATTTCCGATATTGACCTGACACACCACCAGTTTGTCTGCATCAGGGTGTTTTTCTATTTTTTCAATCTGCCCGACAACAATTTTATCAAGGTCTTTGTCCAATCTCTCATAACCCTCGCATTTTGTGCCGGATAATGTCATTTTATCCATATATTCCTGATCCGTACATTCCAAGTCCGGAACATATGCTTTAATCCATGATAACGGTGTATTCATTTTCGATTCCTCCTATCCTAAAACTGTCCCAAGAAACGGTCGTCGTTTTCATATAACAATCTCATATCGTCAATTTCATATTTCAGCAGCGCAATTCTCTCCAATCCGACGCCAAACGCAAATCCCTGATACTCGTTCGGATCAATATTGCACATTTCCAAAACATGCGGGTGCACCATGCCGCAGCCGAGAATTTCAATCCAGCCTTCGCCCTTACAGAACCGGCAGCCTTTTCCACCGCACTTAAAACAACTGACGTCCATTTCCGCGCTCGGCTCCGTAAACGGAAAATGATGCGGACGGAATTTAATTTTGGTATCCTTCCCAAACAATTCCTTTGCAAAGTTCTCCAGCGTTCCCTTCAAATCGGCAAACGTAATATTTTTATCAATCGCAAGTCCCTCTACCTGATGGAAGGAAGGGGAATGTGTCGCGTCCACCTGATCGGAACGGAATACCCTGCCCGGTGAGATGATCCGGATCGGCGGTTTGGATTTTTCCATCACTCTCGCCTGTACGGAGGAAGTCTGCGTCCGCAGCACGATATTTTTATTGATATAAAACGTATCCTGCTCATCTTTTGCAGGGTGGTTTGCCGGAATGTTCAACGCTTCAAAGTTATAGTAGTCAAATTCGACCTCCGGTCCTTCCACGACCTCATAACCCATGCCCGTAAAAATGCGTTCCAGTTCTTCGAGCGCGAGCGTGTTCGGGTGTTTGTGTCCGATTTTATTCTTCTTCGCCGGCAGTGTCACATCAATCACTTCCGCCTTGAGTTTTGCCTCTCTCGCTTTCTTCTGAAGTTCTGTTTTTACTTCTTCGAGTTTTTCTTCAATCGCTTTTCTCGTATCATTGACCAGTTGTCCCACCTTTGGGCGTTCCTCCGGCGCAACGTCCTTCATGCCTTTCATAACTTCGGTCAGTCTGCCCTTTTTTCCGAGAATTTCAACTCTAATCTCATTTAATTTGTCCAGATTATCGGAATCTGTCAATCTGGCAATGGCTTCTTCTCTAATCGCCTGCAGTTTCTCTTTCATAATACTATCCTCTCTTTAAATTTTTTCTTAAAACAGCCGGTGTCAATCCGCTTTCACACTTTCCGCGCCTCTGCGGGCCTTGCAAAGCATTTTTATATCGTAGGAAATTCAGAAGGATTTCTTATAATATAAAAAGTCCCTCCGAAATATCGAAGGGACGAAAACTTTCCGCGGTACCACCCTGATTTTTGTAAAAATTACAAACACTCTGTATGCTTAACGCGCATCATACGTCATTTCCTAATAAGAATTTCTATTCAGAATCTGTTCAGAAATGCGGCTCATGTGGGAAATTCAAAAATTATCCGAACCTGAAAGACCTTTCAGCCCGCGAGTCTTTCTCTCTGAAGGGTAATAATCTTTTACTGACACATTCTCAGCCTTTCATCACAGTCCTGCCAACAGAACTGCTCAACAATATTGAAATTTTATCACACAATAAAATTCGTGTCAATCATTCGTAAATAATTGGTGGCGATAGCGTAAATGATTGGTGGCGATAGCGTGCAACCGGCAGGTTTTTTCAAAAATCCCCCTGCTACATAAAATTCCCCTTGTTGCAAAAACATATAAAAAATTTTTCCCCTGCTGCATTTTACCCCTTAACGAATCTCCCTAATAATGCTATAATTTTTTATAGTATTTTTTTATGAGGTTGCAGATGAAACGTTTGGAAAATATTTGGTTATTCAGAAAATTATATCCTCCGGTGAGCAAATTGATTGGGACTATGGGCAAAGACCGCGTCGGCGTCTATACTGCGCAGGCTTCTTTTTTTATTATTTTATCGATTTTCCCATTTGCGCTGCTGGTTTTAAATCTTCTTGCGCATACGGCGTTTGACGAATCCTACGTCATTTATTTAATCAATACCTATATTCCTCATTCCATGAATCCGATTTTAATTCAGATTGTCAATGAACTGTATGCAAACGTATCCGGCACCCTTGTTTCAATTACCGCGATTGTCACCGTCTGGACGGCGTCAAAAGGCGTTTTGTCCGTCATGTATGGCATTTATGAAATTTTCAATCTGCATCGCGGAAGAAATTATTTTATTTCCCGATTTGTTTCCATGTTTTACACCGTACTTTTCATGCTGATTACAGCGATTTCGCTGACGCTGCTCGTATTCGGCAACCGTCTGCTGAAGCTGTTTATTTCATATATTCCATGGCTTGGAGATATGTCCCTGATATTAAATATAATCCGGTTCAGTTTTTCTTTTCTGATGCTGACATTTTTATTTACACTGATTTACCGGTTTACGAATTTTAAACGCTCTACCATTCACACAACATTGCCCGGCGCGGTTTTATGTTCTTTAGGCTGGGTCGTTTTTTCTTTCGCGTTTTCCATCTATGTGGACAATTTCTCTAATATGTCCTACATCTACGGAAGTTTTACCGGACTGATTGTTTTCATGCTGTGGATTTATTTCTGTATCTACATCTTCTTTATCGGCGCGGAAATCAACAAATATTTCTATCCTGAAATTGAATACCGTCCGTAAATTTTTTTAGCCGGACAGATATTCTTTTTACAGGGCTTCTATTTGAATATCCGCATAAAACTTTTTCAAAATCTGCTTGCAGTCGGCGCCTTTTTGCGCCATTTCGATTGCGCCGTTCTGACTCATGCCGGAACCATGCCCAAAACCGCCGCCGTAAATTTTCAGTCCGACGCTCTGATTTCCATTGTAAATTGTTTCAAGGCAGATAAACGCGCTTGGCAGCAGCAATCCGCCTCTCTTTTCACTTCCGTCGTTTAATTCCACCGTCATATACATCGAAGACAAAACTTTCCGTATCTGAGTCTGGTTATTGATGACAACCTGCCGCCTGTCGCCGTAAATCGTAATTTGCGAAGCAATTCCCCCGACGCCTCTGGCGTTTACCTCCGCTTTTAGAAAACTTCCAATATTGACATTCATATAATTAAAAACTGCGTTTTCAATCTGCTGCGCGGATAAATATGTACGCCATCGGAAATACGGATAATCTTTTTCGTATCCGCTTCCCTTTCCCTTGATAAAACGGGCAAAAACCTGTTCCTCCCGAATATTCTGCCCTGATTTATGCTCCGCGACCTGACAGCCTTTTAAATAATCCAGTTTTTCTTTTCCCCAAATCCGGTAATTCGTCGTATAACCGCATGAAGTGGAAAAATAAAAGGCTTTAATCGGTTTTCCCCCGCAGGTCATGACGAGATTTTTGGTTGCCTGCGCCGCCTTTTTACATGCTTCGGAAGGCGGTACGGCATTGTAAACCTGATCCTCCGTACTGTCGTTTGCGACTGCGTCGAATTTTTTGTAATCCTGATTTTTTGTATTTATGATATAGGTTCTGGCGCAGACCGCCTGTGCTTTTAAGGCTTCCTCCGGCGCGTTTGTTCCAATCTCGCTCGAAACCACCGCCGCCACATACTGCTCCAGCTCGACATCATTTACAACAACCAGTCCGCTTGGCGTATCATAAATATAAAAGCTTCCCGGATACCTGCGGTTCCCCGTATCCCGCTCCAACTCCAGTCCCTTTCCGCTTTCAAGCTTTACAACGGAATTTTTTTTAAAATATCTGCTGTCCGGCTTGACCTGTACCTCTTTCACTTTTTTCTTTGTCGAAAAGTTTTTCCCGTAATAGAAATTCATTTCTGACGCTTTTATCTGAACCGAAGAATAATAAGGCGTGTTGTTACCGGAATTTAAAATTACAATTCTCACATGACGGTTCTGTTTTTTTTCGCTGCTTTTTTCTGTCTGCGCAATCGTCTGCGCTGCGGGCGCGCTTAAATCCGTTAAAGTCAGTTTTTTTAATAATTCCGCAGAATTGATTCGGAACAACGTGACTGTCAGCAACAGCACAATCGTAAGGCATAAGGCTGCTTTTTTCATACTTTACTCCCTGTCTTAAATTATTTTATTGCATAAGAAAACGCAGTATAAAAAATACTGCGTCCATTAAAAATCTTTCGTAAAAACCCAAAATGTCAGGTCTGTTTTTTGAGTCCTAGCTTCCGCCAGGTGGGCAACCGCATCTAAAGTTCTGCCTTCCACTGATTTTATGAGGCCTGACATCTCTTTAGAGATTAGGAATCCCTTAATTCATACTGTAGGTTCAAAATTAACAGTGTCCCTAACAATTCAGGTTACAAAACAGAAAACTGTTTTGATACTATTATTATATGTGAATGGCTATTATTTTGCAATCATTTTTCATCTACAAATTCTGCTAATAAAATTCATAAAAATAACAAATACCGGAAAGAACATTGCGCTCTTTCCGGTATAAACTTTTACAGAATTTTTTTCATGTATTCTGCGCTTTGCAAAACAATTTACGCATCAAGCTGCGGGCCTGCCGGCACCAGTGCTTTTCCTGCTGCGTTTCCTGTGTATTTTACAAAGTTCTTGTTAAATCTTGCCGCCAGATCTTTTGCCTTTTCTTCCCATTCGGAAGCGTCAGCGTAAGTATCACGCGGATCAAGAATTGCAGAATCCACGCCTGCAAGTTCTGTCGGAACTTCAAAATTGAAAATAGGAATTTTCTTTGTCGGTGCATTGTTAATGTCGCCGTTTAAAATAGCGTCAATAATTCCACGCGTATCCTTAATGGAGATACGTTTTCCGGAACCGTTCCAGCCTGTGTTTACCAGATAAGCCTTTGCGCCGCTCTGCTGCATTTTCTTTACCAGTTCTTCTGCATACTTCGTCGGGTGCAGTTCCAAGAACGCCTGACCGAAACATGCTGAGAAGGTCGGCGTCGGCTCTGTGATTCCACGCTCCGTACCTGCCAGTTTTGCAGTAAATCCGGAAAGGAAATAGTACTGTGTCTGCTCCGGCGTCAGGATAGATACCGGCGGTAATACGCCAAATGCGTCTGCGGAAAGGAAGATTACCTCTTTTGCAGCCGGCGCTGAAGATACCGGACGGACAATGTTGTTAATATGACTGATTGGATATGACACACGCGTATTTTCCGTAACGCTCTTGTCGTCAAAATCAATCTTTCCGTTGTCATCTACAGTTACATTCTCTAAAAGAGCGTTTTTCTTAATTGCATTGTAAATATCCGGCTCAGATTCTTTGTCAAGGTTGATAACCTTTGCGTAGCAGCCGCCCTCGAAGTTGAACACGCCGTTGTCGTCCCAGCCATGTTCATCATCGCCGATTAACAGTCTCTTTGGATCTGTGGAAAGCGTCGTCTTTCCGGTACCTGACAGACCGAAGAAAATAGCCGTATTTTCACCGTTCAAATCAGTGTTTGCGGAGCAGTGCATTGATGCAATGCCCTTTAACGGCAGATAGTAGTTCATCATGGAGAACATACCCTTTTTCATTTCTCCGCCGTACCATGTATTTAAGATTACCTGCTCTCTGCTTGTGATATTAAATACAACGGCTGTCTCGGAATTTAATCCCAATTCTTTATAATTTTCTACCTTTGCCTTAGAAGCGTTGTATACGATAAAGTCCGGCTCAAATACTTTCAGTTCCTCGTCTGTCGGAACAATAAACATATTTTTTACAAAATGCGCCTGCCATGCAACTTCCATAATAAAACGGACATTCATGCGGGTATCTTTGTTCGCGCCGCAGAATGCGTCAACGACATACAGTTTTTTATTGGAAAGTTCCTCGATAGCCAGCTTTTTACATGCTTCCCACGCCTCTTTTGATGCCGGGTGGTTGTCGTTTGGATATTCTTCACTAGTCCACCAAACAGTATCCTTTGAGTTTTCATCTTCTACAATAAATTTATCTTTTGGCGAACGTCCGGTATAAATACCTGTCATAACGTTTACTGCGCCAAGTTCCGTCACCTGTCCTTTTTCGTATCCCTCTAAGGAAGGATTTGTTTCATCTTCATATAATTTGTCAAATGAAGGGTTGTAAACAATTTCTTCGACACCGGTAATGCCATATTTGCTTAAATCGATTTCTGCCATTTTTCTCTACCTCTTTCCTTTTCGTATTGCGAAATTATTGAATTGTGCCTCTAAAAACATTTTCATAATAACTCCAAAATGCATTATATACGAAGCCTTTGGGATTGTCAAATATTCCCTGCGGCTTTTACACCTTTTTAACAATATCATTTTTGCCCTTAAAAATACTCATTTCAGGGACAACGCCTCGTACGCTCGAAAGCGGATAAATGTTTGTATGTCTTCCAATCACCGTACCCGGATTTAATACGGAATTACAGCCGACCTCGACATAATCTCCCAGCATTGCGCCAAATTTTTTCAAGCCGGTTTCAATCCGGTTTTCACCGTCTTTTACCACAACCGGCGTTTTGTCGGACTTTACATTCGAGGTGATGGAGCCTGCGCCCATATGCGCGTGCGTACCCAGAATACTGTCCCCGACATAATTATAATGCGGTACCTGCACAGTGTTGAACAGTACGACATTTTTTAATTCCGTAGAATTTCCCACCACGCAGTTTTTTCCGACAATGACGTTGCCGCGGATAAACGCTCTCGGACGTACCTCCGTTCCCGCATCAATAATCAGCGGGCCGTTTAATGAAGCTGTTTCTGCCACCGTCACAGAGCGGTGTATCCATATATTTTCCGTCGGGTGGTCGAACTCATCGGCTGGCAGGGTGCTGCCGAGTTTTAAAATAAACCCTCCTATTTCCGATAAGACCTCCCAAGGGTATGTTCTGCCCGCAAACAGGTCTGCCGCGATTGTTTCCTTTAAGTCATATAAATCTTTAATCTGATAACCCATA
This sequence comes from uncultured Lachnospiraceae bacterium, assembly GCA_947631665.1. Classification (GTDB taxonomy): domain Bacteria; phylum Bacillota; class Clostridia; order Lachnospirales; family Lachnospiraceae; genus Eubacterium_G. The sequence goes on from CANRMF010000004.1 coordinate 31,724, forward strand.
ATTCTTTCTCCCATAGATAGAGGTGAAATGTATCCGTAATCCGCGCTACACTTCACCTCCGTTATTTTTTATTCTACTGTAACTGATTTTGCCAGATTTCTCGGTTTGTCTACATTCAGCCCTTTCAGAACGGTCGTATAATATGCCACAAGCTGCAGTGGAATTACCGTAAGCATCGGCATCAGCACGTCCTCAAGCGCCGGCACCTCGATAATCTCGTCCATAATGCCTTCACTGAACTCCGTTCCCTCTTTACATACGGTAATGGTAAACGCGCCTCTTGATTTTACTTCAACAATGTTGCTGACCATTTTTTCCATCAAATCGCTCTGTGTGGCGACGCTGATGACAGGCATTCCGTCCTCCACCAGAGAAATCGTGCCATGCTTTAACTCTCCCGCCGCATAAGATTCCGAATGAATATAGGAAATCTCTTTGAGTTTGAGAGAGCCCTCCATGCTGAGCGCATAGTCGAGACCCCTTCCGATATATAAAAGGCTCTGGGCAGTGACAAGTTTGGAAGCAACGTATTTACACCGCTTTTCACACGCCATTGTCTGCTCGATTTTCTCCGGAATATCCGCCAACGCTGCGGTCAGTCTTTTACATTCCGCTTCATCAATATGTCCCTTTGCATACGCCATCTCAAACGCCAGCAGATACATAATGGACATCTGTACCGAAAATGCTTTGGTAGACGCAACGGAAATTTCCGGCCCCGCATGGGTGTAAAGCACCATATCCGCTTCTCTGGCAATGGAAGAACCCTTGACATTGACTACCGCAAGCACTTTTGCTCCCCGCTCGTGCGCCAGATGCAGCGCCGCTTTTGTATCTGCGGTTTCTCCGGACTGTGAAATCACAATAACTAAATCGTCTTTTTCAATAATCGGATTGCGGTACCGGAACTCTGAGGCAATATCGACAGTCACCTCTGTTCTCGCAAGCCGCTCAATCACATATTTTCCTACCGTCCCCGCATACATTGCCGTACCGCACGCCACAATAAACAGCTTCCGGTAATTTTTCAAAGTATCGACGGTCAGTCCGCACTCGGACAAATCCGGCATTCCGTTGACAATGCGCGGCGCAATCGTCGTCTTAACCGCATTCGGCTGCTCGTGGATTTCCTTCAGCATGAAATGCTCATATCCGCCTTTTTCAGCGGCGTCCATATCAAGATTTGACTCCTGCACTTCTTTCTGGATTTCCTGACGGTGAATGTCGCAGAACTCAACGCGGTCTGCCTTGATGGTCGCAATCTCATTTTCCTCTAACAGATAATACTTTCTCGTATACTGCAGAATGGCCGGCACATCGGAAGCAATGAAATTTTCATTTTCCCCGACACCGATAATAAGCGGGCTGTCCTTTCTGACAGAGAAAATACAGTCCGGATAATCCTTAAAAATAATACCGAGCGCATAAGCGCCTCTGACGTCTGCCAACGTCTTTATGATGGCGTCAACCGGATCTCCATGATAATAGTAATCCAAAAGTTTTGCGACCGTTTCCGTATCGGTCTCGCTCTCAAACGTATATCCCTTCCGGATCAGAAATTTTTTAATATCTTTATAATTTTCAATAATCCCATTGTGGACAATGGAAACTCTCTTACTGCCATGCGGGTGGGAGTTAATATCGGAAGGCTCCCCATGGGTAGCCCATCTCGTATGTCCGATGCCGCAATGTCCCTCCGGCCGATGGTTTTCCTCTAATTTCTTTCTGAGATTTTTCAGTTCGCCCTTTGATTTTTCAACGGCAATCTTTCCGTTTTCAAAAACCGCAATACCGGCGGAATCATATCCCCTGTATTCCAGTTTTGTCAGCGCGTTCAGCAAAACCTCCGTACAATCTCTGTCTCCTGCATATCCGACAATACCACACATTACTTTTTAGCCCTCCTGTAAAATTGTGCTACATAATTATAATATCGGGACATCTGCCCCGCATTATTCAGATTGATTACATTTCTAAATCTTCCGATAATAAATTCGTCAAGTTTTTGCATATACTCCTCGGAAGACAATTCGCCCTCCGCTACTTTCGTCAGTCCCATTTCCCAACTGGCGGTGAGTTCGGGATTGAGCAGCGACTTAATCGAGCCATGTACGACGCCGAAAATCATCTCTCCGAGCTGCGTCGGGGTAATGACCTGCGTTTTTTTGTTTAAGGCGAGATATTTGATGTTGGTCAGTTTTTTGATAATCTCCGCTCTCGTCGCGCTGGTTCCGATACCGGAGCCCTTAATCTGCGCGCGCAAATCCTCGTCTTCGATGAGCTGTCCCGCGTTTTCCATCGCTAAAATCAGGGAGCCTGACGTATACCGTTTTGGCGGCGTCGTTTCCCCTTCTTTGATATAAAGTCTGCTGACTATAATTTTATCACCTTTCCCTATTTTATTCAATAAAGCAAAAAATTCTTCATCAGGTTCCGGATTTTTTGTTCCGCCATCATCAGCAGTCTGGTTTAAGTCTTCCTTTCCGGCGTCGCCGGTTGCGGCGGCTGTCTTCTGTTTTGGCACGCCCGTAATTTCGAGGTAGCCTTTTTGGACGAGAATTTTGAATGACGCGCCAAACTGTTCGGTCGTCGTCCTGTCCTCAAAAACTGCCGGCATAACGCCTGTGAAAGTCGCTTTTTTATAAATTGCCGGCGGATAAAAGACGCTTAAAAATCTGCGCACAATCAGCATATAAACCTTTTGATTAACCGGTTTTTGTTTTCCAAGACCGGAAAGTCCCTGACCGGTCGGAATAATGGCGTAATGGTCTGTAATTTTCTTGTCGTCGACATATTTGGTCTTTTCGATACCGCGATAACTTCCGCTCTGCAGAATATTTTCCGCAAAAGACGCGCATGGCGCATAAGCCTTTAATCCCGCAATGTTTTTTCTGATTTCCTTTGCTACGGCGCCGGACAATACTCTGGCGTCGGTTCTCGGATAGGTAATCAGTTTGCTCTCGTAAAGCTGCTGGGCGGCATTTAACGTCTCGTCAGGACTGATTTTAAACATCTTCGAGCAGTCGTTCTGCAATTCTGCAAGATTATATAAAAGCGGCGGCTGTTTTTTCTCATCTTTCATGCTGATAGATTTGACCGTCATTGTAAGCGGACTGTTTTTCTCCAATGCGTCAATCAGAGCGGTTGCGGTCGTTTTTTCCTGAAAGCCGTTTTCCCGATAAAGCAGGGGCGATTCAAAAAATTTTGAGCCTTTGACCGCTTTCCACTCGGTATCAATACTCCTTTGGCCGATGTCTGCCTGCGCCAGCACGCGGTAAAACGGGGTTTTGACAAAACTTCTGATTTCCCGCTCGCGGTTACAAATCATGCCGAGCACACAGGTCATAACGCGTCCGACGTTGATGGATTTCCAGCCGTCCTTTAAATAATTTTGAATGGAATTGCCATATTTGAGCGTCAGAAGTCTTGAAAAATTGATGCCCATCAGATAGTCTTCTTTTGCCCGCAGATACGCCGCGTCGGAAAGCGCGTCATACTCGCTTAAATCTTTGGCTTCGCGAATTCCCCTGAGAATTTCCTCCTCCGTCTGGGAGTCAATCCAGACTCTTTTCTGCGTTTTCCCTTTTACGCCCGCCTCCTGCGCCACGAGCCGGTAGATATATTCGCCTTCCCTTCCTGAGTCGGTGCAGACATAAATGGTATCGACGTCGTCGCGCGTCAGGATTTTTTTGACAATCTCAAACTGCTTTTTCACGCCCGGAATAATTTCATACTTCCACTCCTGCGGAATAAACGGCAAATCCCTGAGGTTCCACTTTTTATATTTTTCGTCATATGCTTCCGGATAACTCATCGTCACCAGATGCCCGACGCACCATGTAACAATCGCCTGTCCGTCCTCCATATAACCGTCTTTTCTTGTTGTTTTCAGTTTTAATGCTTTTGCAAACTCCGCCGCCACACTCGGCTTTTCTGCAATAAATACGGATTTTCCCATGAATACTCCTATCGTCAGTTAATTTCATCTAAGGTCATATGATAAGCCGGAAGAAAATGCTCGATAAAATAATCGAGTTCCTCCATATTCATATCCTTCACATACTGATACAGGGTTTTTTCTGCTTTGGAAAAATCTTCATTGCCCATCTTCCGTTCCTCAACACATTTGATATAAGCGGAAAGTTTGTCTGCCGCCTTGACATAACGCCACGCCGTACCCTCGTCCTCCAGCAGGATCTTTTCATATTCCGGCCGCATCTCCTCCGGAAGTTCCCGAAGCAGTTGATTTGCCGCAGTATGCTCCACTTTTTTGTAAGCGTCGCGGATTTCCGGCGCATAGTACTTAATCGGCGTCGGCAGATCGCCCGTAATAATTTCGGTCGTATCGTGCATAATCCCAAGCATTGCAATATGTTCAGCGTTCAGATTTTTCCCGAAGTATGTATTTCCAATCACCGCCAGCGCATGGGCGATTACCGCCACGTCAAGGCTGTGCTCTGCAATATTCTCCGTAATCGTGTTTCTCATCAGTCCCCAGCGGTTAATATACCTCATGCGGGCAAGCATACCAAAAAAATTGTTCATTCGTTTTCTCCCATAAATAACAATGTAAATTGAAAGTCCATCATAACTTTTTTATTATATCAAAGATATGGAAATCCGACCACAAAAAAAGAGTAGATTTTTCTACTCTTTTTTGTACCTTTCAGATACGCCGGTTTTTCATTCCGCTTTCAAATGAAATCAATCCCGCCGCCCTGCTATATTGATAAAAATTTCTTTACGATTGCCTCCATCTCGTCAACCCTGACCAGATTATTGTGACGGATTTCAGCATTTCTGATTTCCTCAATCGCATTCGGAACTTTGATATTCCCGATTTTGGAGAGCTCGTCAACCAATTCAAAATCGCTGAGCTTGTCATATTTCGGATCGATGGCATTCATGACGCTTCTCGTAAACTTAAACGGACTTGCCGTTGAAGCAATCACCGTTACTGTGTCGTCGCCTGTTTCATCTGTATATTTTTTGTACGCGCAGGCTGCTACCGCCGTATGGGTATCCATGACATAACCTGTTTTTTCATAGGTTTCCCGGATCATCTGCGCAGTTTCTTCTTCCGTCGCATAATTTCCATAGAAGTCACTGAGGCGGTCTTTCATTTCGTCTGTAACCGCATACTTTCCGTCCGTTGCAAGACGCGTCATCAGTTCATGATTTTTTTCTGCATTATCGCCGGCAATTCTGTAAATCAGTCGTTCCAGATTGCTGGAAATCAGAATGTCCATAGACGGCGACGTCGTGAGAATAAATTCCCTGTTTTTATCATATTCTCCCGTCTGAAAGAAATCGAACAATACTTTATTTTCATTGGAAGCACAAATCAGCTTATCCACCGGAAGTCCCATATTTTTTGCGTAATATGCAGCCAGAATATTTCCAAAGTTTCCGGTCGGCACAACCACATTCATCTTTTGATTTTGGGCAAGTTTTCCCTCTGCATATAATTTTGCATAGGCGTATACATAATAAGCCACCTGCGGTATCAGTCTGCCGATGTTGATGGAGTTGGCAGATGAAAACTGAAATCCTTTTTCTGCAAGTTCTTCCGCCAGTTTTTTATTTCCAAAAATTTTCTTTACGCCGCTCTGCGCCTGATCGAAATTGCCCTCGATGGCTACCACATAAGTGTTATCGCCTTTCTGCGTGACCATCTGTTTTTCCTGAATCGGACTTACGCCGCCATGCGGGTAAAAGACGATAATTCTCGTACCCTTCACGTCTGCAAATCCCGCCATCGCCGCTTTTCCGGTATCGCCGGAGGTCGCAGTCAGGATTACAATTTCATTTTTTACATTATTTTTCTTTGCCGACGTCGTCAGAAGGTGCGGCAGAATAGACAATGCCATATCCTTAAAGGCAATCGTCTTTCCATGAAATAATTCGAGATAATACGCGCCGTCCACTTCTGCAAGCGGAGCGATTTCCGGCGTGTCAAACTTTTCATCATACGCCTGAGCAATGCAGTTTTTTAATTCTTCCTCCGTAAAGTCCGTAAAGTATAACTTCATCACCTCATATGCCACCTGCTGATACGTCATTTTGGATAACGCTTCAACAGATACGTCAAGCTCAGGAATTTCTGTCGGAACAAACAGGCCGCCGTCGTCTGCCAATCCTTTTAAAATGGCTTCTGACGCCTTTAAATACCCGCCTTCGCTTCTTGTGCTCTTATAAAGTATTTCTTTCATAATGCTCTCCTCATCTCTTTTTATGCTATGCTTAAAACATTTTATTTTTTGTTGTTAATGTAGTTTATTAAACCGCCATTACTGATAATATTCTGCATAAATTCCGGAAATGCCTGCCCCTGAAATTCCGTTCCTTTTGTTTTATTGTAAATCTTACCGCTGTCAAAATCCACTTCGATCCGGTCGCCTTCTTCTATCCCTTTTGCGGCCTCCGGACATTCAATAATCGGCAGTCCGATATTGATTGCGTTCCGGTAAAAAATCCGCGCAAACGTTTCTGCAATAACGCAACTGACGCCGGCAGCCTTAATCGCAATCGGGGCGTGTTCCCTTGAAGAACCGCAGCCGAAGTTTTTATCTGCGACAATGATATCGCCCTCCGATACCTTCCGGACAAATTCTTTATCAATATCTTCCATGCAGTGTTTTGCAAGTTCTGACGGATCCGGCACATTCAGATATCTGGCAGGGATAATCACGTCAGTATCCACATTGCTTCCAAACTTAAATACTCTACCTTCTGCTTTCATTTCTGCCTCCTATAATCCTAATTCTTCCGGCCCTGAGATCTTTCCGGTAACAGCGCTTGCCGCCGCAACTGCGGGACTTGCCAGATAAACCTCAGACTCAGGATCTCCCATACGGCCGACAAAGTTTCTGTTTGTGGTGGCAATGGCTCTCTCCCCTTTTGCGAGAATGCCCATATGCCCGCCGAGACATGGCCCGCAGGTCGGCGTACTGACTGCGCAGCCCGCCTTTACAAAGGTCGTCATAATGCCTTCCTCAATACATTTTAAGTAAATATCCTGCGTTGCCGGAAATACAATACAGCGCACGCCCTTATGTACTTCCCTGCCCTTCAGGATTTCCGCCGCAATCCGCATGTCCTCAAGACGTCCGTTCGTGCAGGAGCCAATCACTACCTGATCAATTTTTACTTCTCCGACTTCATCAATCGTCTTTGTGTTTTCCGGCAGATGCGGAAATGCCACCGTCGGTTTTAACGTGCTTAAATCAATCGTGTATTCCTCATCATATTCGGCGTCCCCGTCCGCCTCGTAAACGGTAAATTCTTTTACGGAATGTTCTTTCATGTATTCTCTGGTCAAATCGTCTACCATGAAAATTCCATTTTTTCCGCCCGCTTCAATCGCCATGTTGGTCATCGCAAACCGGTCGTCCATAGAAAGATAACGGATTCCGTCTCCGACAAATTCCATAGAGCGGTACAGCGCTCCGTCAACGCCAATCATACCGATAATGTGGAGAATAACGTCCTTGCCGCTAACCCACTTTGCCGGTTTCCCCGTCAGGTTGAACTTTATCGCGGACGGCACCTTAAACCACGCTTTTCCTGTCGCCATGCCCGCAGCCATATCCGTACTGCCCACGCCGGTGGAAAATGCTCCCAGCGCGCCATAAGTACAGGTATGGGAGTCTGCGCCGATGACAACGTCTCCCGCTACTACAAGTCCTTTTTCCGGAAGCAGGGCATGTTCGATGCCAACCCTTCCTGTCTCAAAATAATTTGTAATATCATTTTCTTCTGCAAAATCTTTGACACACTTGTAAAGTTCTGCGGATTTAATATCTTTATTCGGGGTAAAATGATCCGGAACCAATGCAATCTTATCCTTACAGAATACGCAGTCCACATTCATTTTTTTCATTTCACCAATCGCTACCGGCGCAGTGACGTCGTTTCCTAACACCAAATCAAGATCAGCCTCGATAAGCTGTCCCGCCTTGACTTCGGAAAGGCCTGCATGGGCAGCAAGAATTTTCTGTGTCATTGTCATTCCCATGATGATTTCCTCCTAATCCTTGTCTTTCCATCAGAATTTTCTGAATAATATCCATATTATTTTAAAGCAAAACCCGATAATCGTCAATGGTCAATGCTTTTTCCTTCGCTTTTCAACATAATGCCTTTTTCCCATGCTTTGAAAGGAAGTATAAAAAAGATACCCCTTCTCTCAAAAGGGTATCTTTCACATACGGTAACGCTATACCGTAAAAATATTTGAGACTTTTATCTCCGTATTCCTGCGGTTGTTCAAAAATTGCTGCGGTTTACAGGATTTTGCGGCGCCGTTTCCGGAATAGTCGTTTCGGGACTATCCGTAATCAATTCTGACTCCTCCACCGTCTCTCCGAAATCTTCTGAGACTGTTTCCCCTGTGTTTTCCTCCGTTGTTTCATCAAGCATACCGCTTTCCATTTCCATTGTGGTTTCTTCACCTTCCAAATCCTCAGTGAAAATCTCTCCTTCTTCATAATCGTCGGAGTCTAAGGTGCCGCTGTCTTCCGCTTCCTGCACCAGAGAGGAAATTTCTTCTTTACACAGATTTTCCACCTTGCTTTTTTTCTTCTCTGCCAGTTTGATGCAAAGAGCGGCTTTTCCTACAGAAATTTTGTTCTTCTCAGCTACTTTCTGCACTTTCTTTGTGATAACGCATTTCTGGTACAAAGTCTTGCAGGATACCTTCTGCTCTTTCTTGATTTTATCCGTAACCTTTTTGACTTCTTTTGTTTTCCCCTGAATGTTTTTTTCATTTTTTGAAGCGACAGACACAAGCATTGCATGGTTTGACTTCTTAAAATACTTTTGCTTCAACTGATGTATAATCTGCGTAAGCGCTTTGTCGTAAGACGTATTTTCTGAAATTTTCCTGTTTACGGAAGCGACAATTTTCTTTGCGTCCTTATTGATATTTTTAATCCGGACTACATTCCCGTCTTCATTGACGTCAATACAGATACTTGGATTTACGTCAATAAAAATGGAATATGCGACCTGTTGCTTCATTTTATGAGCAGAACCGCCGCCAAAATTGTTTGAGATCTGAAGGAATGAAACAATCAGCACTACAACAGCGAGAACTGCCGCAACTGCAGACGCCCATACATACGGGTGGAATTTCATTTTTTCCTTAAAAAGAGGGCCCTGCTCCCCGTATAATTCTTCTTCACTTTTGATCGGAACTCTTGGCTCTGCGAGAATTTTCTGCAAAATATCAGGAGCCACTTCTGACAGTTCTTGATCTAATTTCTGTTTCATATCTTTTTCCTGCATCATGACCTCCTTATTCCTCTAAATGCTTTTTCATTTTCTTCAGGCTTCGATTGTATTTTGTAATGACGGTATTCTGCGAAAGACCGGTCAGTTCGGCGATTTCCCGATGTTTTAGTCCGTCTACCATATGTAAGATAAAAATAGTGCGCTCCTGCCGGCTCAGGACGGATAATGCCGTCTTCAGAATAACCTTATTTTCTATGCTGTCGGCGACTTCCTCCTTTGGCGTCCCCGCCACATAATTTTCCATCTCCGCCAAATCAACGGTTTTTGTCCTATTATTTTTTCGGACAAAATCAAGAAACTGATTTTTTGCTATCGCGCAGATCCATGTCATCGGCGTCCCCTGCTTTTGATAGAGATGCGCTCCGTTCCTGATTTTGATATAAGTATTCTGCAACAAATCTTCTGCGTCTTCCTTATTCTTTGTCAATGAAAGTAAAAATCCATATATTTTTTGATATGTGGCGTAGTACAGCTCGGTAAAAGCATCATCGTCGCCCTGCGCAATCCGCTCAAATATTTCTTCATTGATTTCCTGATTTTCCGGGTTTGTTTTCATATCCATTTCCTATCTTCAATGTTTTCTTCTGTAATACTATATTAAATAGCCCAAAAAATCAAATAGATTTTTCATACTCCACCCTCAGGAAATCCCATATTCTGTTTTTCTGTCTACTCAACCTGTATGCTAAAATGATTTTTTCATTTCAACAATATAAACGTTTTGTTTCTTTAAAATATTTCACGAATTTAAAAAATTTTAAAAAAAGAGGTTTTAAGAAAAAAATTTTTCCCAAAACCTCTTTTTTTCTGCCGTTATTTTTAACGAATCAGTCCGTCTGTTCGTCCACCTGCGCAATTTCAAGATGCAGTTCTTCCAACTGTTTTGCGTCCACTGCGGCAGGTGCTTCCGTCATCAGACACGACGCGTCTTTTACTTTCGGAAATGCGATAACCTCCCGGATATTATCCTCGCCGGTCATGTGCATAATCAGACGATCCAATCCATATGCAAGACCTGCGTGCGGCGGTACGCCATAGCGGAAGGCATCTAACAGAAAACCGAACTGCGCATACGCTTCCTCTGCGGAAAATCCCAGCGCCCGAAACATTTTCTCCTGAACATCTGCCTGATGGATTCTCACGCTTCCGCCGCCGATTTCCGAACCGTTCAGCACAATATCGTACGCCTTTGCGCGCACCTTTCCCAAATCTGTTTCAAGATATTCAAGGTCTTCTTCCATCGGCATCGTAAACGGGTGATGCATTGCAAGAAAACGTCCCTGCTCGTCAGACCATTCAAACTGTGGGAATTCCACCACCCACAGAAAATTCCATTTGTTTTGATCAATCAATTCCAACTGCTGCGCGAGTTCAAGCCTCAGGGCTCCCAGCACATTCCACACAATTTTATCGCGGTCTGCCGCAAAGAGCAGTAAATCCCCCGCCTCGCCTGAAAGCGCAGACACCAGACTGTTTAATTCCTCCTGCGTCATAAACTTTGCAAAAGAAGATTTGAACGTACCGTCTTCATTGATACACAGATACGCCAGTCCTTTTGCACCGTTTCCCTTTGCAGATTCGACCAGTTTATCAATCTTCTTTCTCGGCATGGCACCCTGTCCTTTGACATTGATTGCGCGGACAGAACCTCCATTTTGAACGGCGCCGGAAAAGACGCCGAAGCCGCAGTCTTTCACAAGCTCTGTCACATCAACCAGTTCCATGCCAAATCGCGTGTCCGGCTTGTCGGAACCATAACGGTTCATTGCTTCCTGCCATGTCATGCGCGGGAACGGAATCGGGATATCAATTCCAAGAATTTCCCGAAACAACGCCTGAAGCATTCTCTCATTGATATCAATGACATCGTCGATGTCAACAAAAGATAATTCCATATCGACCTGCGTAAATTCCGGCTGGCGGTCAGCCCGTAAATCCTCGTCGCGGTAACATCTGGCAATCTGCATATAGCGGTCATAACCGGAGCACATCAAAAGCTGTTTGAAAAGCTGAGGCGACTGAGGCAGCGCGTAAAAACTTCCCTGATGAATCCGGCTCGGCACCAGATAATCCCGCGCGCCCTCCGGCGTACTCTTACAGAGCGTCGGCGTCTCGATTTCCAAAAAGCCTTCGCGCGACATAAAATTTCTGATAAATGTCGTCACGTCGCTGCGCATTTTCAAATTCTTTTGCAGATGCGGCTTTCTAAGGTCAAGATAACGGTACTTTAATCTTAACTCCTCTCTTGTATTGGCGTCTTCTTCAATCGGAAACGGCGGTGTCTCGGATTCAGACAAAATACGCAGGGTATCTACGGTAACTTCAATTTCCCCCGTTGCCATCGTCTCATTGACAGCGCCTTCTCTTTTTCTGACATGCCCCTGCGCGGCGATAACATACTCGCTTCTGAGGAGTTTTGCCTTTCCAAAAACCTCTCCGTCGTTTTCGTCAAAGACGAGCTGCAGCAAACCGGAACGGTCTCTTAAATCAATAAAAATCAGACTTCCCAGATTTCTTCTTTTCTGCACCCAGCCCATCACAGTGACATTTTCTCCGATATTTTCTGCGGATACTTCTGTACAGCGATGGCTTCTGTGAAGTCCCTGCATGGATTCTGCCATATTTATTTCCTCCTGTATTTCTATCCCTGCTTTAACGGATTTTTATAAAATTCCCTGAAATTTTCATATCCCTGTAAAGCAAGCTGTTCTTTCTGAAATTTTTTGTTTTTATTCATGCGTGTGACGAGTACCTGCGTTCCCGTCTGCCGCTCCTGCTGCGCCTGTGCGATTACGTCGCAGAGCGCCTGTCCCTTCACGCCCTTTTCAATCAGATACGCAACCTTTTCATACTCCTCCGGAACCTGAAATCCCTGCTCTAAAAGCAGCAGGACAATCCGTTCAAACCCGATTGAAAAACCACATGCCGGCACATCATGTCCGGTAAATTTGCCGACCATTCGGTCGTATCGTCCGCCGCCTCCGCAGCTTCCGCCAAATTCCGGTATTGCAATCTCAAAAATCGTTCCCGTATAATACGACATTCCCCTTACGAGCGTCGGATCAAAAACAATCTCAAAATCAGACGACTTTGTCGCCCGCACGCTGTCAATAATTTCATCAAGCCACTGTCTTACGTCGTCTTCCATAAATCCGCCGAGCGTTTCGGCAAGATACGCAATCGGCGCCTTTTGGTTTTCCAAGTCGGCAAAAAGCTGCATATATTTTTCTACGCTCTCTGCGGCAAAACCGGACGCAAGCAGTTCCTCCCTGACACCCTCAGCACCAATCTTGTCCATCTTATCCAAAATGATAAATACGGTGTCAAAAGCTTCCTCAGGAAACCCGCTGTAAGCCGCCATCGCCTTTAAAATCCGTCTGTCATTGATACGGATCTGAAAATTTTTAAATCCAAGTTTTCCAAGCGTTGTGGTGGTCGCAAGAATCAGTTCAATCTCTGCCAGATTTCCGGTGTCGCCCAAAATATCAATATCGCACTGCATAAACTGGCGGTATCTGCCACGCTGCGGTCTGTCTGCCCGCCAGACGTTTCCCATCTGAAGCGCCTTAAACGGATTCGGCAGTTCATTGGCATTTTTTGAATAATACCGCACGAGCGGAACAGTCAAATCATACCGAAGCCCGTTGTCCACGACGTCAACTTCCGTCTGTGCCGTTTCGAGATTGAGCTTTTCTCCTCTCTTTAAAATCTTAAAAATCAGTTTCTCATTTTCTCCGCCCTGTTTGTTCGTCAGATTGGAAATATGTTCTACACAGGGCGTTTCAATCTGGGTAAACCCAAACGCTTTGTAGGTTTCTTTTATAACATTTTGTACATAATTTCTGATTTTCATTTCCTCCGGAAGAATGTCTTTCATTCCTGTCACCGGTTTTTTACTTAACGCCATCGTTTCCTCCTTCATCTGAGACAAATCGTTTCTCTCAAATCAGTTTTTCTAAAACCCTTTCTTTCCCACAAATCTAAATTTTACTATTTTTTTTACGGTTTCACAACCTCAATTACAAATTTTATGTGCCGACACCTCGATTACGAATTTTATCTGCTGACATCTCGATTACAAATCTTGTCTGCCAACATCACTTTTCTGTTTTCCGACGTTGCCGCCGCTCACAGAACTTTTGCTTTTCTCTCTATCATTTCATCAATCCGCTCGATATACAAATCCACGTTTTTCAGGGTTTCAATCCGCGTTCCCTCCCTGCGGTCTTTTGACAGCAGTTTGGTCACCGCGCCGGCGCCGACTGCAAAAACGTCCTGATAATCGCCCATCATCAGGATATTGTAAATGCCCTCGCAGCCCTCTCTGGCATATCCCACATTTTCCTGATTGCCCGCCATATTTTTCTGACGGTACAGATAGTACGGGAACATTCCCATTTTTGCCGCATAGTCGGCAGTCAGTGCCATCATCGCCTCATCGTTCTGCAGTTTCAGACCGGCATATTTTTCCGGATTCATGCGCAGTCGGGAGGCGCGTTTTACAGCCATTGCGTGTATGGTCAGCGAATCCGGCTTCAACGCCTGCACTTCCTCCATCGAATGGCGCACCATCGTTTCATCTTCCTGCGGGAGCCCGACAATAAAGTCCATATTGATATTATCCATACCACATTCCCGCGCAAGGAAAAAGGCTTCCCGTACCTGCCACACCGAGTGTTTCCTTCCAATCAAATCAAGCGTCCCCTGATTCATCGTCTGCGGATTGATTGAAATTCTTCCCACGCCGTTTTGTTTGAGAACGCACAGTTTTTCTTTTGTAATACTGTCCGGACGTCCCGCTTCAACCGTAAATTCCCGCACCTCTTTGAAATCAAAATTTTCTTTGATTTCTTTTATGAGCCTGTCTAATTGCCCCGCATGAAGCGTTGTCGGCGTTCCACCGCCGATATAGACGCTGTTTAAAGTTCTGCCCTGCAGCTTTTTGCCGAGAAAACGAAGTTCCCGCGTCACCGCGTCGAGATACGCGTCAAACTTTTTCTCATACAGTTTCATCGGATAGGAAGTAAAAGAACAGTACAGACAGGTCGTCGGGCAAAACGGGATTCCCACATACAAACTGTATCCGTTTTCATAGGGAATCGCACTCAGAAGCTTTTCCTGCGTTTTTGCAATTTCCATGACGAGGTCTGCTTTTTGGTCGGAAATCAAATAGGTTTCCTTCATAAATCTGCGGATTTCCGCTTCTTTCATTCCTTCCCGAAGCATCATTTCCGGAATTTTTGCAGGGCGGATACCGGTAAGTGTGCCCCATGCAAGCGTTTTTTTCGTGTCCTTGCAAAGCAGTCCATACACAACCTGTTTCAGCACATTTTTTATTTCCCGGCGGGATTTTCCCTGAAAATGCGCGCAGTCGCACGAAACGCTCTCCTGAAACAAAACGCCCTGTTCGTCTGCAAGTTCTGCCATAATTTGATTTTCCAAAAAACGGATTGTTAGTTTCCGAAAAAAATTCGAGACCTCCTGATTAACTTTAAACGGACGTCCCGGATAAAATGCCTGCACTAAAGACTGCACGTCATATTCAAACTGCGCAGGTTCAATGACAATCTGAATCATAAAAAATCCTTTCATGACTGCTTAAAAAGAGGCTGACGCTCTTTTAAACTGCATAGTAAATTTTTTCATCGCCAATCGTGGTCTGCCCCATATGGCCTGCAAGCACCTCTGTTTCGTCAGGAAGCGTCAGCAGTTTTTCACGAATGGATCTGATAATCTGCGCCTCGCTCCCACCCGGAAAGTCCGTCCTTCCGCGGCTTGCGCAAAACAACGTATCCCCGCTGAAAAGCAGTTGATTTTCTTCAAGATAATAGCAACCGCTGCCCGGCGTATGTCCCGGCGTCAAAATAAACCTGACCGGAATTCCCGCGACCGTAAACTCCTCGCCGTCGCCAAGAAAACGGTCGGCGTGCACTTTCACCGGCTGCTCATAATGGTAAAAGGTCAGATTTCGTTTTCCGTCCAAAAGCGTTTCTTTTTCCGCTTCCGCCGCATATGCCGGAATATGATAGCGCTCTTTCAGCGCTTCGACTGCCCCGATATGGTCAAAATGTCCATGCGTCAGCAGAATTGCCACAGGCTTCATATCCATTCTTGTAATATGCGCGAAAAGTTTCACCTCATCATCGCCCGGATCGACGAGAAAGCCCTCGCCGGTTTCGGAATTTTTTACCAGATAACAGTTTGTGTACGCCTCGCTGACTGTTACCGTTCTGATTTCTATTTTATTCATTGTGTTGCCCTCCATTTCTTAACCTGTCGTTCTCTCAATGTCAATAATACTGTCTATGGTTCTCAGCTTTGCAATCAGACCGCTCAGTTCGTCGGTTCCCTGAATTTCAAAAGACATGGAAATCGTCGCGATCTCAGACTTGCTGATCCGGCTGCTCATGGTCACCACGTCAATATTTCGCTCTGTAAACACTTTGGACAGGTCTGCCAAAATACCGACTCTGTTATGCGCATAAATCGCAATTTCCGCCATATATTTTCCGTCCTGCTCGCCCTCGTCCGCAGCCCAGCTCGCCTCAATCAGTCTGGCGCGGTCTAAATCCGGCAGGTTGAGGATATTGATACAGTCGGTTCTGTGAATGGAAACGCCCCTGCCTCTGGTCACAAAGCCGACAATCTCATCGCCCGGCACCGGCCCGCAGCATTTTGAGAACCGTACCGCCACATCGTCCATTCCCTCGACAATAATGCCGCTCTTGGACGAGGTTTTCTGACTGTCCTCCTTCCGGTTTTCCTGCGCCTTATTTAATATGTCTTCGTCAGTCAGTTGTTTCTGATGGTCTCTGTCATATAAATCCAGAAGTTTGTTGACAATCTGCCCTTCCTTCAGTCCGCCATGACCGATGGACGCCATCAGTGATTCCCAATCTTTATAACTGTATTTTAACCGTACCTTCTCCATGTATTCCGGTTTGAGAATTTCCGCCAAATTGATGTTTTTCGCCTTACAGTATTTTTCAACCAGTTCCTTTCCCTTGACGACATTCTCCTCGCGGTTCTGCTGTTTGAACCACTGATTGATTTTGTTTTTTGCCTGCGTGCTCTTGACAATCTTGAGCCAGTCCATGCTCGGCCCGGAGGAATTGTTTGAAGTCACGATTTCCACCCGGTCGCCGTTTTGAATCTGATAATCAATGTTGACCATTTTTCCATTGACTCTGGCGCCAATCATTTTATTGCCGACGGCGCTGTGGATACTGTAAGCAAAATCAATCGGCGTAGAACCGTTCGGCAGATTTTTCAAATCTCCGTTCGGCGTAAAACAATAGACGTTTTCGGAAAACATATTCAAATCGTCTTTTAACAGATTTAAAAATTCGTGATTGTCCGATAAATCCCTCTGCCATTCCAAAATCTGCCGGAGCCATGCAATTTTCTGTTCTTCATTATCGCCGTCTCCGGTAATATTTTCCTTATATTTCCAGTGTGCCGCGATACCATATTCTGCGGTTTTGTGCATTTCCATCGTCCGGATCTGGATTTCAAACGGCTGGCCTCCCGGCCCAATCAGCGTCGTGTGAAGGGACTGATACATATTCTGCTTCGGCATCGCAATATAATCTTTAAATCTGCCCGGCACCGGCGTATATTTTTCGTGAATTACACCGAGCGCGCCGTAACATTCCATAACGGAATCCACAATAATCCGAATGGCAAACACGTCGTAAATCTGGTCGAGCGTCTTATTCTGATTGACCATTTTTTTGTAAATGCTGAAATAATGCTTCACTCTGCCGTCAATCGTCGCCTTGATGCCCGCTTTTTCCACATGTCCGGCAACCTCGGCAATCAAATTCGCCATAAATTCTTCGCGGTGTTCGAGCCGTTCATGCACGCCGTCTACAATCTCTCGGTACTTTTCCGGTTCGAGATAGCGCAGCGCCAGATCGTCCAGCTCAATTTTAATTTTGGAAATACCGAGCCGGTCTGCAATCGGAGAATAGATATCCATGGTTTCCCGCGATTTTTCCTTTTGTTTTTCCGGCGTCATATACTGGAGCGTCCTCATATTGTGAAGACGGTCTGCAAGTTTAATCAAAATAACGCGGATATCTTTTGCCATCGCAAGAAACATCTTACGGAGATTTTCCGCCTGCTTTTCGACCTTATCCATGTCGTAATCCAGCTTGGTCAGTTTCGTCACGCCGTCAACCAAATCTGTGACTTCCTCCCCAAACTCCTGAATCATACGCGCTCTTGTCACGCTCGTATCTTCCATAACGTCATGCAGCAGTCCTGCCATAATGGATTCCTTATCGAGTTCCAAATCCGCAAGAATCAGCGCTGTGTGAAGCGGGTGGATAATATAAGGCTCTCCGGATTTTCTGCGCTGGTCTCCATGCGCATCTCTGGCAAATTCATAAGCCTTTTTTATCAGCGCCATCTCGTCTGCCGACGGGTGGTAATGCCTGATTTTGTCTACCAGCCTCGCATATAACTCCTCCGGAAGCGCCTGTTCTTCTTCTTTCGGAATAACTCCATGATTTTCAATTTTTACATTTCTAATTTCTTCACTCATAGACAACTCCATATTTTCCACAATTTATGAATATGCTCGTTTTTTCGATAGTGTCATGAATACAATCCTCTGCGTCGTGGTTTCCTTTATTTTCCCTCGTAAATGACTACGGACTCTACCGGATAATCGCTTAATTTTTCTCTCCCCTGTAATCCGGCAAGTTCAATCAAAAACAGACAACCGACAACCTCGCCGCCCAATTTTTCAATCAGCCGGATTCCTGCCTCAATCGTGCCGCCCGTAGCAATCAAATCGTCAACTAAGAGTACTTTCTGTCCCGGCCTGATGGAATCCGTATGGATTTCAATTTCCGCGCTCCCATACTCCAAATCGTAGGTCTGGGAAACCGTTTCGCATGGCAGTTTTCCTTTTTTCCGAATCGGTACAAAGCCCTTGTGGAGATCTCTTGCCACCGGCATACCAAAAATAAAACCGCGTGATTCTAATCCGACTACCACGTCAATCTCGTCCTTCAGCCATTCCACATGCGCTTCCAGAGCGTCAATCGCAGTCTGAAGTCCTTCCGGATTCTGGGTTACCGTCGTAATATCCCGAAAAATAATTCCCTTTTCCGGAAAATCCGGTATACTCCTCACATAACTGTCCACTTTCCGCGCCCATTCATTTTTCTTTTCCTCTGTCAATTTTAAATGTTCCTGCATTGTTTTCCTCCCGATGATTTCTAACAAAACCGGTCAATGACAATCTGAAGATTCTGACAGCCCCGATATTCGTTGACTGACGGATAAAACGTCGCCATAAACCGGATCTCATTTTTTCTTCCTGCCAGCGCTTTGTCAATTTCTTCCTGTCCGAAGCGTTCTTTAAGAAACTCCAGAAATTCTCCCGCCCGATTGAAGATTACCGCCCGAATCCGGCTGTGCGAAGCATTTTCCACATTCAAACTTAAAACCTTCTCCCGAACGTCCAATTTTAAAATTTTTAAATCCTTCTCTGCAAAAACGGGTTTTTCATTTCCCTTTCCACAGGGCTGTATAACATTCAGTTCTTCTACAAGCTGTGTTGTGATATATTCAAGCGGAAGCTGCATATCAATCCATACCTTTAAATATAAATCATCTTCCGTCAAATTACAATTTTCATTTAACTTCCTTTTCAATAATTCGAGATTTTCTTTTTCCAACGAAACGCCCGCCGCCATCGCGTGGCCGCCGAATTTCGTAAACAAAGACTTCACTTTGGAAAACTCGTGAAACATATGGTACGCCTCAATCGAGCGTCCGGAGCCCTTGAGACCATGCTCTGCGTCGGTGAGTACCAGCGTCGGCCTGTGAAACTTCTCCTTCACTCTCCCCGCGACAATTCCTGCAATACTCTCATGGCAGCCCGGAAGATAGAGCACCAGCACCCTGTCTGTCATTTCCTGCGCCATTTCAAAAGCCTTTTTTTCGTATTCCTGATTCATGGCTTTCCGTTCTTCGTTTAATTTTTTCATATTCTCCGCCAGCATACCGGCGCGTTCCGCGTCCTGACATTGAAGAAGCGAAATCGCCCTCTTTGCGGTATCCAGTCGTCCGCTCGCATTCAGGCAGGGCCCCAAGACAAATCCGAGATGATAAGTGCCAAGATGTTCTTTATCCAGATTGCAGGCGTCAATCAGCGCATTCAGACCAACGTCTTTTATTTTTTTCATCTGTTCCAGTCCAAACCGGACGACCATACGGTTTTCTCCGGTTAAATCGACCACATCGCAGACCGTTGCAATCGCCGCGTACACCAAAAGGTCGTGCAGTTTCAAAAGCGGATATCCCAACGAATCGTAAAGCGCGTGAATCAACTGAAACGCTACCATCGTCCCGCAGAGTTCCTTGTACGGATATGGGCAATCCGGCTGTTTTTGGTTAATCACCGCGTCTGCATGGGGCACCAGATAAACTTTTTCGCCGTTTTCTTCCTCAAAAGGCACTTCATGATGATCTGTAATAATCACCGTCATGCCTAAAGATTTTGCAAATTCCACCTGATGGAAAGCGGCAATGCCGTTATCGCAGGTTAAAATGGTATCCACGCCGTCGTCATAAGCTTTCTGAATCAGTTTTTCATTGATACCGTATCCGTCTGAAATCCGGTGGGGAACCACAATATCCACCTCCGCCTGAAGTTCTTTCAGTGTGCGGTAAAGCAGATACCCCGAACAAATCCCATCGACATCATAATCGCAGATAATCCGTATTTTATTTTTTCCATGAATTTTAATTTTGAGCAGTCCCACAGCAATGTCCATATCTTTCAAAAGCCATGGGGAATTGAGCTGTTTGATGTCGGGATACAGATATGCCCTGATTTCCTCCTCCCCCACCACATCTCTGTTGCGGATCAGCCTTGCAGTGATGGGACTGATATGAAATTTCGCTGCAATCCCGTTAAAATCTGCTTTTTTTGTTTGAATATACCATTGTTCTTTCATGATTTCCACCTGCCATGAAAAAGAAAAGGGTACCGCCCAGCCGGCGATACCCTATGAGAAATCTGTTTATTCTTCTAATTGTTTATCGTACTTTCTTCCCTTTAATACATACCACAGGGAACCGGTCATAAATACGGAAGAATACATACCGACAATAATACCTACCATCAATGGAAGTGTAAATTCCCTGATGGAAGACACGCCCATAATGAAGATCATAAATACCATCACAAAGGTCGTCAGCGTCGTATAAATACTTCTCGTCAATGTCTGCGTAATACTGTTGTTTACCACATCAATCATCTTATCTCCACGCTTCATCAGACTTCTGTTCTCACGAATTCGGTCGAAGATAACGATGGTGGCGTTGATGGAATAACCGACAATCGTCAACAGGCAGGCAATAAACGTCGTACCTACGGTCACTCCTGATATCGCATAAAATCCTACGACAATCAGCACGTCGTGAACCAGCGCAGCTACGGCGGCTACGGCGAACTGAATATTCTTGAAACGGATCCAGATATAAATCAACATACAAATCGTTGCAAAAATCGTAGCAATCACCGCGTCTTTACGCATCTCGGAACTGATGGTGTCCGAAATTTCCGTATTACCGAAATTCTCCTCTTTATCGGAAGCCTGATGTTTTTCAATTAACGTCTGTTTTATCTGATTAAACTCATCTTCCGTCACCTGTCTTGTCTTAATCGTAAACAGTTTTTTGTTGTTCGTATCCTGCTGTCCCTGAATATCCGGCGTGTGCAGAATATCTTCCAGATCCGGCTTGATTTTATCGTTGAAGTAGTCAATGTCATATTCTTTTTCAAATTCCACGCTGATGGAAATTCCACCCTTAAACTCGATACTGTAATCGAACGGAGAATGTTTTGCTACGCTGTTGTATGCGATAGAACCAAGTCCGACCAGAATTACGACAATGGAAATTGCAAACCAGATTGCTTTTTTCTGAACAAACTGAATGGTTCTTTTTACTTTTTCTTTACCATACATAACAGCCTTCTGGAAGCCCATATAATAGAGCAGCCATACGAGCGCTCTTGAAATCACCAGAGATGTAAACAACTGAACTAAAATACCGATGGCAAGAGTCGTTGCAAATCCCTGTACAGTACCGGATCCTCTCCAGAGAAGCACCAGAGCGGCAATCAGGGTTGTGATATTTCCGTCCACAATCGCTGAGGTCGCTTTGGAAAATCCGGTATGAATTGCTGTCTTGACCTGTCTTCCGGCGGCAATTTCCTCCCGAATACGGGCATATATGATAACGTTTGCATCAACCGCCATACCGATGTCAAGGATAATACCTGCGATACCCGGCAGCGTCAGCGTCAAATCAAATCCGTTTAATGCAAGCAGCATTAAAATAACATATGCAACCAGAGATAATGCAGCGGCAAACCCCGGAACGCGGTAAACGAAAATCAGGAAAATGCAGATAATGATAAAACCAATCAGACCTGCCTGAAGACTCTTTGAAAGAGCGTCATTACCAAGCTGCGCGCTTTGTACGCTATGGCTTAACTCCTCAATCGTAACCGTCAGACCGCCGATACGGATATTAGAAGCAAGCTGATTTGCCTCGTCAATATCTTTCTGTCCGTCAATAATCGCCTGTCCGCCGGAGATTGCCTGTTTAATACTCGGTGCGCTGATAATTTCATCATTGTAAATAATATAGGTCTGCTGTCCCACATACTGGGAAGTCATGTCATAAAATGCGTCTGCGCCGGCATCGCTAAACGTCAGGGAAACAACATACTGTAACTGTTTCGTATCCTGATCTGTCTGGCTTTCACCCTGCGCGTCTACAACGTCATTACCGGTAAGCCATACCTGATAATACTGGTCGTTTAATTTAATGTACTCCTCGTTCTTTAACTGCTCGTCCGTCGGTGTGACATCGGACGCCAGCGTACAGAAATACATTTTACCCGGCTTTCCGAGTTCATCAATCACCTTGTCTGCATCATAGGCGCCCGGAATATCCACTGTAATCCGGTCGTCGCCTTCACGATATGCAGTCGCTTCAGAGCTGAACTGCTGTACTCTCTTTTCCAGTTTGTTTCTCGTATCGCTGATTTCCTCACCGGTCGCCCCTTTTTCTACCTGATAGGTAATACTGGTACCACCCTTCAGATCGAGGCCCTGCGTGATATTTGCAGCGCTTCCTCTACCGCCGAAATCGGTCTTGGCAATGGTGACATTCGGCAGTCCCCACAGCACGATGGCCCCTCCGGCGATTACAACTAAAAGCATTACCACAAATAAAACAATACTTTTTTGTCTGCTCATTTTTTTATTCATCTTTAACCTCTTTCTAAGCTGCCAAAGGCAGTCTTATTTTATTTCCAGACTTTCGTCTTTTTGTTCTAATCTTCTGCCAGCGCAGCTTTAATCATAATCGAGCACTCGACTCTCTTTTTTTCCATCTCGCAGCCGACATCATACGCGTCGTGGATATCTCCATGAAAATGATATGCGTTTGCCGCGCAGCCTCCGCTGCAGTAAAATCTGGCAAAACAGTTTTTGCATTTTTCTTTCGTGTACACATTACAGGAAGCAAACTGTTCCCCGATTTCCTTTTTGACAATGCCCTCGTCTACGTTTCCCATCAGGAACTTTTCATCTCCCACAAACTGATGGCATGGATAAAAATCTCCCCATGGCGTCACCGCCAGATATTCTGTCCCCGAACCGCAGCCGGACAACCGTTTATATACGCAGGGCCCCTGATTTAAGTCAATCATAAAATGAAAGAACTGAAATCCGTTTCCCTCTTTCTGCCGCTTGATATATTCCAGCGCGAGTTTATCATATTCCTCAAAAATCTGCGGCAGATCCTCTTTTTGAATCGCGTAAGGATCTTCCTTGGTTCCTACCACCGGTTCGATGGATATCTGCTGAAATCCCAAATCGGCAAAATGCTTTACATCTTCTGAGAAATCAAGATTATTTTTCGTAAATGTTCCCCGAATATAATAATTTTTCTGATCTCTGCTCTGCGCAAGCTTCTGAAACTTCGGTACAATCAGATCATAACTGCCTTTTCCATTCCGGAAAGGACGCATCTGGTCGTTTACTTCCTTTCTGCCGTCTAAACTCAGCACGACGTTCGACATTTCGCGGTTCAGAAAATCTGCGATTTCGTCATTTAACAGCACTCCGTTTGTCGTCAGGGTAAACCGGAAACGTTTATGATGCTCTTTTTCAAGGCTTCTGCCGTAAGCCACCAGTTGTTTTACGACGTCCCAGTTCATCAGCGGCTCGCCGCCAAAAAAGTCCACTTCGAGATTGACTCTGTTTCCTGAATTTGCTACCAGAAAATCAAGCGCTTTCCTGCCAACTTCAAAACTCATGAGGGCTCTCCTGCCATGATACTCCCCCTCCTCAGCAAAACAATACCGGCACGCCAGATTGCAGTCATGGGCAATGTGCAGACACAACGCCTTGACAACCGGCTGCCTGTTTTCCTGAAACTGTTCAATAAAAGGCCGGTAAATATCTTCCGTAAACAGTTGACCATCACTTTTTAACTGCTCCACTTCCGTTATGGCTTCGCGAATTTCATTCCGGTCGTACTGACCGGACAAATGCTCCACAACCGCTTCCGGAGACAGCGTTTCATAGCAGGCAATAACATCGTAAGTAACATCATCAACGACATGTACCGCACCGCTTTCCACATCTAGAACAATGTTGTACCCATTGCTCTTATACTGATGAATCACTGTGATTTCCTCCTAATCTCATTATTCGTTTTTAAAACGCACTATAACAGAGTCGAACAGTTCGGCTCTGTTATAGAAATCATTATGTATGAAATTTTAATTATTTATTCTCACAAGTCTGATTTCCAACGGTACAGGAAGTCTTACATGCAGACTGGCATGAAGTCTGACACTCGCCGCAGCCACCTTTTTTCATGCTTTCCTTTAATGTTTTTCCTGTTAATGTCTTAATATGTTTCATGGTTTTCCTCCCAATGTATGAATCTGATGTGCCTGAAACGCACAATTCTCATGTTATTATACCATAAGACGCCATAATTTCAACGGATTTTTTTCATCATTCCGGTTGAATTGCAGCGGTCTGTTTTTTGAGCCACTCTCTCTGCGCGCCGTCAAGATATGGCGCAAGCGTTTCATAGACATTCCGATGATACGAATCCAGCCAGTCCAGTTCGGATTTTGTGAGCATTTCCGGCACAATCGCCTCTCTTTCATACGGCACCATTGTCAGTGTCTCAAATTTCATAAACTGTCCGCAGGCTGTTTTTTCCGCTTTTGTACACAAAAGCATATTTTCAATCCGGATACCGTATGCTCCTTCGAGATAAAGTCCCGGCTCATCGGAAATTAACATTCCTTCTTCCAAAACGGCTCCCGTTTTTCCTCCGGCTTCTTTCTGCCGGACGCCCTGCGGCCCCTCGTGAACATTCAGCAGATATCCGACGCCATGTCCTGTTCCATGATTGTAATCCAGTCCCATTTCCCACAGCGGGCTTCTGGCTAAAATATCTAAATTTACCCCGCTGTATCCGTATTTAAAATGCGCCGCTGCCAGACGGATATGTCCTTTCAAAACAGCGGTGTAATGAATTTTCTCCTGTTCTGATACCTGTCCGATGACCGCCGTTCTTGTGATATCCGTCGTCCCGTAAAGGTACTGCCCTCCGGTATCCATCAGCACAAACTGATTTGGTTCCAACGCCTGATTGGTCTGCGCTGTCGGCTCATAGTGTACGATTGCCCCATGCGCTCCTGCCGCGACAATCGGCGCAAAACTCTGTCCGAGATAGTGTTCTCCCTCCGAGCGGAACGCTTCCAGTTTTCTGCACACGTCCAACTCCGTCACGTTTGCGCGCTCCTGCAACGCTTCCGTTTTCAGCCAGTAAAGAAGTTTTGTCACCGCCACGCCGTCCAGAATGTGCGCCTTTTTTACGTTCTCCCGCTCAACCGGATTTTTAATTGCTTTCAGCAGAACCGTCGGACTGACGCCCGAAACCTTCACTGCCCGTTCTGATACCGCATTGCAAAGCGCCAGATTGACCGTACTCTCGTCCACCAGCAGCCGGATATTGTCCAATTTTTTGACGTCACCATAAACCTGCCCATACGGCGCAATCCGCACGCCGACTTTGGACAGCCTCTCCCGCAGCGCTTCCTCAATGGTATCCTGATTTCTGTATAAAACGGCTTCGTCCTGAAAAACTATCGAGTAAGACAAAAAGACCGGATTGTAGGCAATGTCGCCGCCGCGCAGATTATAAAGCCATGCAATATCATCTAAAGACGCAAGTAAAACCGCGTCCGCTTTGTTTTCCCTTAATTTTTCCCGCACAATTTTCAATTTTTCTTTTCTGCTCTGTCCGGCAAACTTCTCCGGCAGTTCCCAGACCGGCGTTTGCGGAAACGGCGGCCGGTTTTCCCAGAGTGTTCCCGCCAAATCTTTTGTTTCCACATACCGGATTTCAAGCTCTTTTAATTCCTCTTTGAGCCGGCGGATTGTTTCAACCCTCATCGTTCTTCCGTCGTAGCCGACGCAGGAATGTTTCGCGAGATGCTGTTTCAGGTAACTTCTGATTGTGGGAACCTGTTCTTCTCCCATTTTCATCAAGGTAATTCCCGTATTTTCGAGCTGCTGCCCTGCCTGAAGAAAATATCTTCCGTCCGTCCAGAGCCCTGCCCAATCCCTGAGAACTAACAGCGTTCCGGCAGAACCGGTAAAACCGGAAAAATACTCCCGGCATTTAAAGTAATCACTGACATATTCGGAACCATGAAAATCGTCGCTGGCAATCAGATACGCGTCTATCTGATAAGCCTCCATCTGTTCCCGAAGTTGTTTGATGCGTTGTGGTATTGAATTCATCTGTTTATTCCTCTGTAAATGAATATTTTCTAACTAATCATACCACCGAACGTGCCGGCAAGCAATGAAGGAACAATCATTTTTACCAGCCCGATAGATCCCGACGTAATATTTCCCTTCACCGCAAAGGCAATGATTACAATCAGCAGTACATAGAGCGCGCCCGCCAAAAGCCCCCACAAAAATTTCTGTTTTTCCATTGCCTTCCCTGCGGCAAATCCTCCCGCAAAGGACGACAGCGCATAAATTCCGATAATAAAATAAGTGATGGTCTGGTCTGTCGGCGTCATTTTCAGCACAATAAAGGCGGCGGCAAAGATTAAAATTGCGCTGAGCACTATCTCTACCAGCAATATTTTTCCCATCGTAAAACACTTTTTCTTTAAAGACATGTTATCTCTCACTAAAAATTCTTTATAAATTTATATTGATTATTGTCCATATTTATGCCCTGTTTCTTGACTTTGAGATAAGGTTTTTGTAAAATCATTGCAACAGGACTATTTACAGATTATGTAAGTAGAATAAATTAAGGACTTTTGTCCTGAAAATGTTTAGGAGGAACTTTATGGGACCCAGTGACATAGCCCTGCTATGTATTCTATTGATTTTATTACTTTCATCAGCATTTTTTTCGTCGGCAGAGACCGCGCTTACAACATTCAGCAGAGTGCGTCTGCGTATGCTGATTGAAGATGGAAACAGACGCGCCCTTGTCTTGGAAAAGGTGCTTGCCAATCCGTCAAAAATGCTGAGCACTGTTCTTATCGGCAACAATATCGTAAATATTGCCGCTTCTTCTATCACAACGATTTTTACCCAGCACGTATTCAACGACTGGTTTGTCAGTATCGGCGTCGGCGTCCTGACGTTTCTGATTATTATTTTTGGCGAGATTATTCCCAAAACGATTGCGTCCATGCACGCAGAACCGATGGCGCTTTCCTATGCAAAAATAATCCGGTTTTTAATGACGGTTTTGACGCCGGTGATTTTTATATTAAATTTATTCTCAACGGTTATTTTAAAACTGTTCCGCGTGCGCGTAAATCTGAATTCCGGCACGATTACCGAAGATGAACTCCGCACGATTATCGACGTCAGTCAGGAAGAAGGAATCATCGAGGAAGAAGAACTTGATATGATTCACAATGTGTTTGATTTCGGCGACACCTGCGCAAAAGACATTATGGTGCCGAAGGTCGATATTACAATGCTTCCAATCGATGTCAGTTATCGGGATTTGATTTCGGCAGTACAGGAAGACAAATACACCCGTATGCCGATTTACAAAGAAACGACCGATAACGTCGTCGGAATTATCAATATCAAAGATTTTGTCATCAATCAGGTCGATGAATCCAACTTTGATATCAACGCCTTAATGCGCGAACCATACTATACAATCGGCACAAAAGAACTCAACGACCTGCTTTTGGAGATGCGCGGAAACGATACCGGCATCTGCATTGTCCTCGACGAATACGGCCAATGCGAAGGGCTGATTACTTTAGAAGATATTATTGAAGAAATTATCGGGGAAATCCGCGATGAATTTGACGAGGCGGAAAAGAAGGTAATCCGGAAAATCAGCGATACCGATTATATCGTGCAGGGTTCCATCAACCTCGACGATTTCAATGAGGAACTGGAGACCGAAATTGATTCCGAGCATTACGAGTCACTTGGAGGCCTGATTATCGAACAGTTAGAGCGTCTCCCGCAAAAGGGCGACTCCGTAACGATTGACAACTGCAAACTGACTGTCATTAAGATGGACGACAAGAGAATTGACTATGTGAAGGTTCAGTTAATTCCAAAAGAAGAACCGGAACTTTCCGGCAAGGAAAGCGCTCAGGAAGAAAAAGACGCATAAAAAAAGTTGATAGGCTGACAGTTTATATTATTTCTGATGTGGCTTATTTTATGAAAAGAACATCGAAAAGAACATTCTGCTTTTGGCGGAATGTTCTTTTTTTCTGCTGCTAATCCGAATTACATGTATATTTGTGCGAATCAGTAAGTTTTACATGTAAAAGTCTCTTGCTGCGCATATGTGGCGGAGTGAATTTACATGTATATTTGTACAAATAAGCAAGTTTTACATGTAAAAATCTCTTGCTGCGCATATGTGGCGGAGTGAAATTACATGTATATTTGTGCGAATCAGTAAATTTTACATGTAAAAGTGCCTTGCAATACATGAGTGGCGGGGCAAAATTACATGTATATTTGTTTGAATAAGCAAATTTTGCATGTAAAAGTGCCTTGCAATACATGAGTGACGGGGCGAAATTACATGTATTTTTGTACAAACAAGCAAGTTTTACATGTAAAAATCTCTTGCTACGCATACATGGCGGGGTAAATTTACATGTATATTTGTACAAATAAGCAAGTTTTACATGTAAAATTGCTTTGCAATACATAGGTGGCGGGGCAAATTTACATGTATATTTGTTTGAATAAGCAAGTTTTACATGTAAAAGGCTCTTACTACGCGTGAAATGTGTTATAATAACGAAGAAAAGGCACCGACGCCTGCGTCAGGAGGCATTTGACGACTAACTGCCATCGAAACGCCAGTCGAAATGGTATAATGGTATAATGGTATAATAGAATAAATTCACGTATGGAGGATAAAATCATGGGAGAAGTTATATGGTATATCATTCTGGGAATTGTGATTATATTGGTTATCTCGATTACGGTACTGACAGATAAGGGCGAAAAAAAGCGCAGCAAAAGAATGGAAAAAAACGGATTTGTATGGAAAAATCGCTGCTGCTGTCCTTATTGCGGTTCTGAAGACTATACCTCTTTTGAAAATCAGGTATATCGCGGATCGAAGACAAACTCTACGGTGAAATATTCTGTGCACCTGAATCCGTTCAGACCTTTAATTGAGAAAAAAGAGACCGTTGTGAGCAAACCCAAGGTAACAACCGAAAATATGTATCAATGTCAGGCATGTGGAAATTCCTTTAGGACGCCTAATGGAAAATGGGTTTATAAAAATCAATAGCGTTACCTGTGCCCGACGATAAAAGAACTCCGGAAAGATTGTTTCCCGGAGTTTCTTTTATATATCTTGTTTTATTTTTAGTTTCTATCCCTGAAGCAACCTGCCGCACTCATATGGCGTTTACAGTTTTTCCCATAATTTGCCCTGTTTTTCTTCACAGTACATGCAACTGTACATTGCATTTTTCCGATCCGTCAGCACAAAAACATGTTCCAATTCCTGCTCAACGGAGGTAATGCAGCGGGGATTTCTGCAATGCAGGACATTTGTGATTTTCTGCGGAAGCCGCAGTTCTCTTTTTTCCACTAAAATTCCATTTTCGATGATATCCACAGTAATGTTGTGGTCAATAAATCCAAGCACGTCAAAATCGACAATGTCGAGCGGGCCCTCCACTTTAATAATGTCCTTCCGCCCCATTTTTTTGCTGCGCGCATTTTTAATAATGGCAATCTGGCAGTCCAGTTTTTCCAAATTCAGATAATTGTAAATTGCCATAGAGCGCCCTGCCTGAATATGATCCAATACAAATCCGTTGTTAATCTGATCTACATTTATCATACGTCCACCTCCAGCAGAGTTAATATCAGCGCCATACGCACATATACGCCATACTGCGCCTGTTTAAAATATACCGCCCGCGGATCACTGTCCACCTCCACCGATATTTCATTTACTCTCGGAAGCGGGTGCAGTACCAGCATATCCTTTTTTGCCAGTTTCATTTTTTTCCGGTCGAGAATAAAACTGTCCTTTAACCGGATATAGTCTTCCTCGTTAAAGAAACGCTCTCTCTGTACTCTCGTCATATAAAGAATATCGAGCGTACCTATGACATCTTCGAGCTTTGTGACCTCCTCATATTCTGCGCCCGCATTTTTTATATTTTCGATAATATAATCCGGCGCTTTCAATTCCTTTGGAGAAATCAGCACAAATTTTACATTTTCGTAACGGAGCAGGGAGTTAATCAGAGAATGTACCGTCCTGCCGAATTTCAAATCTCCGCAAAGTCCAATCGTCATATTTCCAAGCCTGCCTCTGAGCGAGTTAATCGTCAGCAGGTCTGTCAAAGTCTGCGTCGGGTGCTGATGTCCGCCGTCTCCGGCATTGATAACCGGAATCCCGGAGTGGTTTGCCGCTACCAGCGCGGCGCCTTCTTTCGGGTGGCGCATTGCGCAGATATCCGCATAACAGGAAATGACCCTGATTGTATCAGCGACGCTCTCTCCTTTTGCCGCCGAGCTGGACGTAGCTTCCGAAAAGCCCAACACCTGTCCGCCAAGATTTAGCATCGCCGCCTCAAAACTCAGACGGGTTCTGGTACTCGGCTCGTAAAACAATGTTGCAAGTTTTTTCCCCTGACAGGCGTTGCTGTATCGGTCAGGATTTTTCTCGATATCCCCCGCCAATGCCAGCAGCCGGTCGAGTTCTTCTACGGAAAAATCTAAGGGGCTGATTAAATGTCGCATTTTTTCCTCCTCGTATTATTTTATTTGATTGATATGGTCTATCATTGATTTTCTACAAATGAGTAAGGCTGTAAGCCGGGTTCTGTCTTGGATAATCATCTATCTAGACGTATTGTTGCCAATACGTTCAAGCAACCTACCCGAAAACATGGCGGGCCACCGTTTCGTTTTCTGTTTGGTCTTGCTTCGGGTGGGGTTTACACTGTCCCACACTGTCACCAGTATGGCGGTAGTCTTTTACACTGCCATTTCACCCTTACCTGCGTACACAGGCGGTTTCATTTCTGTTGCACTTTCCTTAGAGTCGCCTCCACTGGCCGTTAGCCAGCACCCTGCCCTGCGAAGCCCGGACTTTCCTCACCTGCGTGCTTTCGCCAATAGCAGCTGCGATTATCCACCTTACTCAACATATAAAGTTATCACATATTTTGCAGTTTTTCCATAGTATTTCTTATATTTTGCAGTTTTTCACTGATTTTTCCGGTTTGTCTGCTGTGAGATAACTGCGCATTGGCGTAAATTTTTGAAAATTTTCGTTCCTGCTCTTTCAGATACTCCATAAGCACAAGGTCTCGATGTTCTATCAGCTTCCGTCCGTAAAGCAGTTCTGCCGTATCGTAGGGACGCTCCGTTCCATGCCTGACCTTCATGACGGTGTAATATTTGCCGCCCTCTTTCAACATCACTTCGTCTGTTACGCAAAAATGATTTTGCGAAAGATAACTGCGCAGCACCTCCGGATTTTTGTGAGGCGATAAAATAAATTCTTTGACAAAATCATTCACTTTGGATTTCCGTAATATCTGCACAATCAATTCTCCGCCCATTCCCGCAATAATCACGCTGTCCGCCTGCTCCGGTCTTAAGGCCTCCATTCCGTCTGCAAGGCAGACCGTAATTTTTTCCTGAAGCCCTTCCCCTGCAACATTTTCCGCTGCGGTTTTTAAAGGCCCTTCATTGATATCCATCGCATACGCCTTCGGGCAGATATTGTTTTTCACGAGATAAATCGGAACATAACCATGGTCAGTTCCGATATCTGCCGCCACATATCCTTTTGTCACAAGTCCCGCCACTGCAAGCAGCCTTTTTGAAATCATCATTTTAACCCTTTTCGTCCCGTTTTGTCTTTGTCAAGTTGCAAGCGACTATTGCAGCCTTCTTTGAACTCTTTTCGTCTAATGTTATCCTGCCAAACCGCAAGCCGTTATTGCAGCCGGATATGAATTTTCTGCAGTTCATTCTGCTGCTTAATAATCTGCTGCAATTCTGAAATATCGGACGCGTTTTGCGCGCGATGTTCCAAGCCGGCTTTCTTAATTCTGTAAACCGCGTCATTGACCGCGCGTTCCAACTGCTCCATTGTCAAATCTGCCTGAATCGGTGAAACAAACAGTTCCGCCACTTTTTTGTGTTCTTCTTCGTCCTCAAAGTAATTCATAATCTGCGCCGGATTTGCCTGTCCGAGCTCCATCTGCTCCCAAAACAACGTCGCTACCTTTTGATAAAACGGATCGACAAAGTCCTGTGGTGAAAGGACTTCCGAAACCTTTTCAAACCATTGGGTGCGGTCTAATAGATATGCCAACAAAATCCGCTGCGTGCGGATTGCGGCGTCTTCCTTTTGCTCTCCGGTCTTTTTCTTTGGCTCCGGCTCTGAAATTTTTTCTTTCCTGCCGACGTAGGCTAAGCCTTTTTTCCTGACAAGTTTTGACAGGCCTTCCTTTGAAATCTGATAAGTTTCGCAGACCGCTTCAAGATAATTCTGACGCTCCATCTCATCTTCAAATTCCAGCAGCATTTCCGCCACAAGATTGTGGAACTGCGTCTTTTCCTGCGGATCATTCAGATGAAATGAAGACTGTTTGACTCCCACCTCGAAAAGGAAGAAATTGACTGCCTCTGCAATCCGTTTCTCATAGGCTTCTTTTCCAAGATTTTTAATAAACTCGTCCGGATCTTTATATGGTTTCATATTTAAAACCCTGACTGACAGTCCGGCGTCTTTTAAATACGGAATTGCCCGCAGCGCCGCTTTGATGCCCGCTTCATCACTGTCGAAGGTCAGCACGACCTCTTTGACATACCGCTTGATTAAGATTGCATGACGGGAGGTAAACGCAGTGCCAAGCGCCGCAACCGCATTTTTAAATCCCGCCTGATGCAGACTGATGACGTCCATATAGCCCTCGCAGATCAGCATATAATTTTCTCTCGAACTTCTCGCCTCATTCAACCCGTAAAGATTTCTGCTCTTATCAAAAACCTTTGTTTCCGGTGAATTGAGGTACTTCGGTTTTGCGTCGCCCATCACTCTGCCGCCAAAAGCGATAACGCGGTTGTTGGCGTCCATAATCGGAAACATGACGCGGTTCCAAAACTTGTCCGTCACGCCGCGTTTTTCATCAAACGTAAACAGTCCGGTCTCCCTGAGTTCCTGATCCTGATAACCTTTTGATTTTAAGTAGCGGTACAGGTTGTTACTGTATTTGTCGGAATATCCGAGTCCGAATTGCACAATCGTTTCATCGGAAAGCTGTCTGTTTTTTAAGTAAGCATACGCTGTTTTTCCGCGCTCGGATTTTAAAAGATAGTGAAAATATTTTGCCGCCTCCGTATTGATTTCTATAATTTTGGATTTTAAATCTTTTTCCTTCTTTGCCTCTTTGGAATACTCCATCTGCGGCAGTTCAATGCCTGCGCGGTTTGCCAAAACCTGCAGCGCCTCGACAAACGTATAATTTTCATATTTCATCAAAAAGGATATCACATTTCCGCCCTCGCCGCAGCCAAAACAGTAATACATCTGTTTCTGTGGAGATACCGAAAAAGACGGGGATTTTTCATTGTGAAACGGACAGAGTCCGAAATACGAACTGCCTTTTTTCTGCAGCTTCACATAATCTCCAATCACATCTAATATATCATTTTCTGTCCTTACCTGTTCAATGATATCCTCTGAATAATACATACTGTTCTCCTAAATTCTCCAAAACTTTGGAACGAAAATTTTTTGAAATACGGCAACCGAATACTGGTCGCTCATTCCGGCAATATAATCCGCGACTACCTGCGCCTCTTTCTCACCGCACTCATCGATCAGATAACGGAATTCGTCCGGCAGTTGTTCTATATGTTTCAAATAATATTCATAAAGCGAAACCAGCATCGCTTCCGCTTTTCCTTCTTCACTTTTTGCTATGGGATTTTTATAGACATGTTCAAACATATAGGCGCGAAGTCCCATCATTGCCTGCTCTCCCTCCGGCGACATCACAATATCATTTTTTTCATAACTGTTGTTTACGATATCATGAATCAGAAAATCAAGTCTGCTCTTTGTCGATGTTCCCAAGATGTCTGTATATTTTTTCGGTATATCCGCTTCAGAGATGATTTTTCCGCGGATAGCGTCGTCGATATCATGATTGATATAGGCTATCTTATCCGACAAGCGCACAATCTTTCCCTCCAAAGTAGAAGGCTTTCCACTCGTGCAGTGATTTAAAATCCCATCGCGCACCTCTTTCGTCAGATTCAGTCCCCTGCCGTCATTTTCCAAAATTTCCACAACGCGGATACTTTCTTTATAATGCTGAAATCCGTACTCACATACGCTGTTGAGCGCCCGCTCGCCCGCATGTCCGAACGGCGTATGTCCCAAATCGTGTCCGAGGGCGATCGCCTCCGTCAAATCCTCGTTCAGCCTGAGAGATTTTGCAATCGTGCGCGCAACCTGCGACACTTCTAAGGTGTGTGTGAGCCTTGTCCGGTAATGGTCTCCCATCGGTGCCAGAAAGACCTGCGTTTTGTGCTTCAGTCGGCGAAATGCCTTACAGTGAATAATACGATCCCTGTCGCGCTGGTAAACTGTCCTCATATCACTCTGTTCTTCCTGCCGGTCTCTGCCCTGACTGTCGATACTCAGAGCGGCATACGGACTCAACGTCTGCTGTTCCTGCAATTCATTCTGCTGGCGGATATTCACGTCCCTCACCTCCTGCACATAACTGTTTTTATTATACAATAAAATTGGCAAAAGAAAAAGGATTGTCTTTCAGGAAATCGTGAGGGAGATCGTGAATAATAAAAATTGAGATTGGCACTGCCGGGAAAATTCAGGAAAGAATCCCTGCCACTACAAAAAGAATAATGGATTCCCAGACAATGGCATGAATGGTGTTTCCTATTTTTCCTGACACAAACAAAATCAAAATAGAAACCAAAAGCACACAAAAAAGCTGCAGAAGAAATAGTCCAACCATAAACGTCAGAATGTTCAGACATTCCGGCATGTTCTCAAAACCGCGCAGATTCGTTACAGATGTAAAAAATTGATTCATTCCATAATTTGCCTGTGCAATATACACGTTCCGGATAAAAAAGCACAGGTGCATTAAGAATACGCATACAAGACTTACAAGAATTTTATTTTGAACCACATTTTTTCTTCCTTTCAAGGTGGTACGGAGAACTCTTTCCATTCCTTTTTCTTTATCCATGTTAAAAACAGGCGACAAAAACAAAATCAGTATAAACCCCATGAACGTCCACATTCCCAGATACATCTGGTCTTTCTTTCCAATCAGTTTACTGTAGCCTTCTTCGTAGACAAATCTCCGATTCTTTTCTTTTCTGACAAATTTATATCGCTCATATACCCTTTGGAATACAGGATAAAACACCAATTGATTTTTTAAAACCATTTCCTGATTTTCAAACGTTTCTTCGTTGATTTTATTCTCCCTGTATTCTGTATTTAAGTTTTCAATTTTCTTTAAAAGATCCTCATAATATTCTTTTTGCCCCAAAATTTCATTTTCTTTTTCCTTTGTCAGATTTCCGCTCAAATTCCATATCCACTGCCGATAATATTCTTCGCCTGTTGTGAGGTAACAGTTTGTATTTTTTCCGGTCACAAACATTACCGTCACAAAGATTGCCATAAGGATAATTCCCGGATTTATAAATAATATTTTATAGCTTTCATATCCCCATATGTGCTTATAAATCCGACCTCTGTACCCTGTCCGGAAAGAACCCTTTTTGGCAATCTCCGGCAATGCGGCAGTTTTCTTTGCAAATATGCATACGACTGCCATACTGCCAATCATGATTCCTGCGCCGATTAAAAAAGCCATCATTACACAGACCGATTTCGGCCTGCCGAAAACATTCAGAAGAACATAATTTCCAATCACCTGTTCAGACTTTAAGAAGTGCCATATGTTCAGGTAATGAAACAGATTCCAGCCGGACGCTCCCGTAATAAAATGATAGAAAAACCATTCTCCTCCTAACAATCCGCCCATAAGAAGAAATGGCGTAACCACATTCAAAACAACCAGTGCAGTTGCTAATACTAAAAGTCCAACGCAAAACAACGCTATCCATTTCACACCCAATGCTAAAACCATAAACTGCCAGACTTTCAGCCGATATGGACAGGCAACAAATCCGCTCACCGACTGTATCGGCGCGTTCAGTCCAAAAATCCCGACAGTCGCGGCGCTATAAAGAAATATCAGTCCATATAAAAGAAACATCAGAATTGCAATGTTGATAAAAAGCGCCGTTATTTTTGAAAGAGCGCATTTCGTTCTTCCGGATACAGTCGCCCGAATAATAGAAAATAGTCCTTTTCGTTTTTCCTCATATATCATCTGGTATATCATCACATAGAGAAAAATCAGCAGCAACAGCTCTGTGATTTCTCCGGCAGTAAAATTCTTTATCCACCGGTAACTGTAACGCTTCGGTAAAACGCCTTTCATCTTCTTATATTTTTCCGCACTCATATGGACAACCTGTTCAGAGAATACATCTTTTCCGGCTTCATTTTGATTGTCTTTAAAGATGGAAATTTCCTGATTATTCTGCCCGTCTTTTAAAACACCGTCTAAGAACGCATCATATTTCATTCCAATGATTCTTGATTTCATTTCCGTTACAAACTGCTGTTCCAAAAAAATATCTCCGGTAAAAAGTTTATAATCCTTTTTACTCCATTGCTCATAATATTTTTGATACAACTGAAGATTTTGATTTTTTAATGCCTCTGCCATTTTTGCATTTTCTTTTCCGCCATTCTTATAAAGCAGATTTACATTTTCAATCAGATAAATTGCTTCTGTCTTTTCTGCCCACTGCCGGACATAATTTTCTTTTTCCGTTTCTGACAAATTTTTCAGGCGTGTGTCAAAGTCCTTATATGCGCAATCCGGTATCTCCTCATTCCGGGACTCATAAAACATACATGCAGTTTTTACCATCATTACCGCACACAATAAAACCAAGAACCCTTTTTTTCTCCAGAGTTTTTCCATTTCAAAGGCAATCATGTATCCCACAACTTACGCACCTCCTTTCCTGAATTCTTCTGCTTCCTGAAAAATTTTCATATAGACCGCCTCCAGATTTTCTTCCGGCGCATATTCTCTAATTAAATTTCCCGGCGCATCGGCCGCAACAACATTGCCCTGTTTTAACAAAATAATCTGTTTTGCAATCGTTTCCACATCAGACACCACATGTGTTGCCACAAGAATAATTTTTTTATCAGACAGTTGATTTAATACCATTCTCATGCGCACCCGCTCTTTGGGATCTAAGCCTGCAGTAGGTTCATCAAGTATAATAAGTTTTGGATTTCCCATAAAAGCCTGAGCCGCCAAAAGCCTCTGTTTCATTCCACCTGAATATTTTCTGATGGGGACGCCGAGCTTATCTGTTAAATGAAAAAGCTCCGCCATCTGTTCTATTTCTTCTTTCAGGTTCTTATGGCAAATTCCTTTTAATGTCCCCATATAACCGAGAAACTTTCTGCCCGTAAAGCCGTCATACAATCCCTGCTGCTGCGGCGCATATCCAAGAATTTTCCGATAATTTCGGTTTTTCTTAAAGATTGTTTTTCCTTCCCACAGGATTTCCCCTTTTGTAGGCGCCAGATTATCCGTAATAATATTCATCAATGTGGATTTTCCTGCGCCGTTAGGCCCTAACAGCCCATAAATTCCCGGTTCCAATGTGAGAGTTACATCATTTAACACGATGTGGGCACCGTATTGCTTTATAATATTTTTGATTTCCAACATTTCTTTTCCTCCGGTTTTTCCAAAAAACATTTCTGATTATCAATTCCGTACGACAATCGTTTATCTGTGTGCCGCCGTCACAGACAGTCATTAAGCCAGATGTGGTTAAGTTCACTCTCTCCTTTAAATTTCACCTCTACTTTTCTATATTCAGGTCTGTTATTCAGAAAATCTTTTTTTGATATAATGCTGAAAGTGTTTTCTAAAATGTTTTCTTCCTGATCTTTTTTCATTTCGCTGATTACAAACAGTTCTTCTTTATTTTGCGCAATAATCCAAATCTCGTTTTTTGCTTTATCCTTTAGGACGCTTTCCGTAACTTTATTTGTTTTCGTATGAAAGAAAATTCTTTTTTGATTGCCGTAACTCCTCCCCAAAATTTCTGCTTCCTCTCCCGGAATTTGTATTGCCGTTTCCAGCACCAGATAATCATTTATTTGAATTCTTTTTACTGCGCCGGTATTTAAGTTAATCTTTTCTACCTCTTTTTTTCTGTTATCTGTGTAATAAAGAAATCCACCGGAAATACATGTATTATATTCCCTGTCATTTTTTATTGTTTTTATGTCGTTCCATTGTCCTGTGTCCACATCATAAGTGCGGTAAATTTCCAATGAATTCCTATATAATTTTTCATATTCTTTTTCATGTTTATATTTATAATCTTCAGAAATATCCTTTTCATATACCCTTTCACTGACAAGAAGGCTTCTTCCATTACAACCGATAATATCCTGATAAGCATTTAGTTCAAGAATGTTTTCAATATTCTGTTTTTCTAAATCAATCCGCACAAGCTGTTTATCATAAGCAGAAGAATAAGTAATATTTCCATCAGATAACGTTTTGCTTTTTAATATCAGAAAATATAAATATTTTTCGTCTTTGAACGCAATCTCTGTGTTTACATGAAACCCGCTTGGAAATGTGTAGACCGCTTTTCTATCCGTTCCGTCCTTTTTCATTCGATACAATATTGGCGGCAGCACCTGTTCCGTTTCCGGTTCAGAATCAACATTCACATCACTGACATTCATTCCGCCGTCTGAATAACTCATTTCCATAAAAAGGTACAAAAAATAATCGTCTTGAAACATCATCGTTTCGTCCCGAATCCGGCAATCATCGGGCAGAACTGCCGTACAATCATAGTCTTTATGAAGGCAGTTTGATTTGTTACACAGATAAACCTCTTTTCCTGCTTTATAATCAATAAATTTAATGCAGGGAAATTCGATACTTCCTCCATTTTCATACGCATGAATATAATACATTCCCTGCTCATTTCCGGTATATGCATCGCTGCCGCCGCTTGAAATAACCTTTAAACTTCCATACTTTTTATTCTTTGCATTGACTGACGCCTTTTTTATTTTTGCTGTGTCATTTTGCTCCGCTCTTTTTTGTTCCCCAACCGTATCCGCCGTACTTTTTTTTGTCTGTTCATTTTTTCTGCACGCCGTAAAAACAATCATCGCAAAAAGAAATAGCACCGTAAAAATGGCTGTTTTTCTTAAAAAAATCTTTTTCATCTTTCTCTTTCCCTCCGAAAACAAAATACTTTTTGCCCTAACCTTTTTAAAGAATAGCATCTGCCTGCATCAAAGTTGCATAACGAAAATTCCTAAACAACCGGATTTTACGGGCGGACTTTTGTAACAAAAAAAGACGTCATGTTGTTCACAAAGCAAACAGCATCACGTCTTTTCTAATTTTAATAATAATTGATTTCAAAATAATACCGCACGCCGGTTTTTTCGGGTTTTACAACCAGCCTTAGTTTGCAGAGGCTTGATTGCAGTTCCCACTGAAAGTTATCGGAAATATCCTTTTTGCGGATTTTTTGGTTACTATATTCAGAATTTGCATCTTCTGTAATGGAACTCCAATCGCTGAAAAAACTCCAGTCCTCAATTACATTCATTCCTAAATATTCTATAAATTGACGCATCTCCTTTTCTATCTTCTGCCCGCCTTTTTTCGTGCATAAGCTTTGAATGTATTCTATCCGATTATAATTTTCAGGCTGATAAAGAATCTGAACCGCCTTTTTGAGTTTCTCATCATAAGAGAGGACAAGAATATCTTTTTTCACCTTTTTTCTGACCGTTTTTAGTCCCTGCGCTCCGTTTTGTAAATAATTATTTTTAGAAAAACTCTTTTTTTCTGTTACCAATTCTCCGGCTTCATCAACGTCCACCTGAAACGGGCTGCCAAGAAGCCGGTGCAGTTCTCTGACCGCTTCAATATTTCTCACATCTGTATTCAGCGCAAATGTAATCTGCTCCATATACTTTCTGGTCTGATAGTTTTTTTCATCTATTCTTTTAAAATAGATGCGCGGTAAAAACATTGCAAAAATAACAATACAAACTCCGGCAAAAATAAAAATAACGCTGTTCCGTATTTTTTTCATATAACGCTCCATTTTGCTTTTCTAAGCGGTTCTGCCGCCCGTTGCTGTTTTTTAATCTTTTGGATTTTCAATACCCTTCGCCTCCGGAAATGCAAGGCAGACTGTCGTTCCGACTCCGGGCACACTCTCAATCTTCATTGTAATGTCAAGAAACTGACAGATTTTACTGCAAATTGCCAGCCCGATTCCACTTCCGCCTTCGCTTCCCGCCCGCGATTTATCAATCCTATAAAACGGCTCTGTGATTTTTGCAATTTCTTCCGGTTCCATGCCAACGCCTGTATCCGTTACGAAAAATAAGTATTTTCCGGAGGCTTCTTCCATTTTTCCAAGAACTTTTACCTCGTCACTTTCTTTTGTACTACATGCTTTGTCCCCATTACTCACAAGATTTCTGATTAAGGTAACAACCAGCTCCACATCTGTATAAATCTGTCTATTTTCCACTTCTATGATCAGCTTTGATTTTTTCATTTCTTCTAAGCAGATTTTTTCGATTTGTTCCCCAATCCATTCCGTATATACCCATTTCTTTGTAATCGTTTCCTCTAAAGTCCCCAGCATTTTGAGTAAGGTATTAGACAGTTTTTGCAGTCTGCTGCATTCGCTGTAAATATAGTCTAACGCCTTTTCTTTTTCTTCCCTTCCTAAAGAATTTCCCAATAACAGTTGGGAATAACCCATCATAGATGTCATCGGCGTTTTCAGCTCATGAGAAAAATCTGATACAAACTGTTCCCTTGCCTTCACATCTCTTTCCAATCTGCGGATATGGCTTTCTATGGAATCTGCCATTCGGTCAAAATTCCGGCTTAATTCTCCAATTTCATCATGTCCGGATATCTCGGTTCTAAGCCCATAGGAACCTTCGGCAATTCTACTGCTCACGACACTCAGTTTTTTAATCTTGCGCGTCAGCAGATGCGCCAAGAGAAACAATAAGAAGAACGCAATCGTCATGCCAATGATATCGGCTTTCATAAAAGTATTTAACTGACGGTCACGCTCTGCAAAGATTGCGCTAATATCATATCGGTTGACTATTTTAATTTTACTTCCATAAAAATCAAT
Organism: uncultured Lachnospiraceae bacterium; assembly: GCA_947631665.1. Classification (GTDB taxonomy): domain Bacteria; phylum Bacillota; class Clostridia; order Lachnospirales; family Lachnospiraceae; genus Eubacterium_G. The sequence continues at coordinate 72,967 of CANRMF010000004.1, forward strand.
CAGCGATGCCATCAAAAGATACTGTTTTTCATCTGTTTCATAAACTTCATAATGAACCGCCCCGCCGGTTTCAATAAAATTCAATATTTTTTTGTCTATGCCAATATTTTTATAAAAAATCTCATTTTCCGCTTTTTCTTTGATTTCCGTCAGGATAACTCCTGTATCTTTCTGTCCGTAATCTTCAATTTTTTTAACGCATTTTTTCACCAGCCCTATGGAAAAATCGTCCTCTTTCTCCACTTTCCCACGCACATCGGCTTCCAAAGAATAACGGTTTATGAGATGTTGCCTCTGTTTCGTTTCAATAATACTGTCATAGGAAAACTGAAAATTATTTCTGACGATATAGAGGCTTCCTAAAGAAAAACACAATGCCATAATTATCCATGTGCCTAAAATAATCTTTGTTGCAAACTTCATTGTACGCTCCATTCCGGCATCTGCGCCGACAGCATTTTATATCAGTTCTTTTCGCTCAACATAAACCCTATTTTATAAATTGTCTTCAGCGCGTCCTTTAATCCCAATTTATTTCTCAGTCTTTGTATGTGAAGCTCCACCGTTCTGCTGTTTCCCGCATACTCGGTTTCCCAAACCTTTTCATACAAATCCTCTTTTCGGATTACATGGTTTTTGTTCCGAACCAAAACAACCAGTAATTGAAATTCCTTCGGCGTTAATGGAATGATTGTTTCATTCTTTTTTACCTCATGGGTGTCCAAACAGATTTCAATTTTCTGGAACTGCAGCCTGTCCGTTCCTTTGCCATATCTTCGCAGCACCATCTCAACCCGCGCCAGCAGTTCTCCCATATCAAAGGGTTTCGTAATATAATCGTCTGCTCCCATCTTAATTCCCTTGATTTTATCCTTAATGGTATCCTTCGCCGTCAAAAAAATAACCGGTATTTTCATAGGCCGGATAAATTCCATCAATTCATACCCGTCTACCTTTGGAATCATAATGTCTAAAAGTACCAAATCAAAATCCATATCTTCAAGCAGCCTTCCGGCATGTGCGCCATCAAACGCATGGGTGCAAAGATATCCGGCGCTGCTTAACTGCATTTCTATCATTTCAGTAATCGCAATTTCATCTTCCACAATCAATATCCGATACATTAACTGCCCCTTTCAAATATTTTCTCTTATCTTTATTTTCTGTAATTTATCATAACAAATATACACTGAAATTGCATCAAACCTGCATCTGGTATTCTTACATAGGTTCAATAAACAGATCGTCCCAACAACGGAAAAAGAGAAAATTACATTGTATCATCTTTTTAATAAAACGCATTGTCTGATATATTTGATAAAAGCGGTTGACACAAATTCCTAATTATGATAATATCTTTTTTGCGTGTAAAAGCGTATGCGGAAGTGTCGGAACTGGCAGACGAGCAAGACTAAGGATCTTGTGAGCATTGCGCTCGTGTGGGTTCAAGTCCCATCTTCCGCATTTTCATTTTTTCACGCATCATATCAATACGCAGTTGTGGCGGAATTGGCATACGCGCATGATTCAGGTTCATGTCCGGGTTATCTGGGTGAGGGTTCAAGTCCCTTCAACTGCACGAAAAAACCACCTGTGACGGTGGTTTTTTTCTGCCCTTTTTAACTGCAAAAAAAGGAAGATTTCTGCAATCTTCCTTTTCATCAATCTGTTCATCAATCTGATTTTAAGTTATGCTAACTTTTCTTTTGCGGCTTCCACTAATTTTGTAAAAGCATCGGCGTCATTTACTGCCATCTCAGCTAACATCTTTCTATTCATTTCAATGCCCGCCAGTTTCAGACCGTACATAAACTTGCTGTATGAAAGGCCGTTCATTCTGGCTGCTGCATTGATACGCGCAATCCATAACTGTCTGAACTGTCTCTTTCTCTGCTTTCTTCCCGCATAAGAACTGGTCAACGCTCTCATTACAGACTGCTTTGCAACTCTGTACTGTTTTGATCTGGCACCTCTATAACCTTTAGCCAGTTTTAATACTCTATTATGTTTTTTTCTAGCGTTCATGCCGCCTTTTACTCTTGCCATTCCTATATCCTCCTAACTATTGATTATAAATAAGGTAAAATCTTCTTCATGTTCTTAACATTTGATGCGTCTGCAGTAGTAGCCTTTCTGAGATTTCTCTTTCTCTTAGCGGACTTCTTTGTTAAGATATGTGACTTATAAGCTTTATTTCTTTTAAGCTTTCCTGTACCTGTCTTCTTGAAACGTTTTGCTGCTGCTCTGCTTGTCTTAATTTTTGGCATATTTTTTTCCTCCTTCAATATCATCAAAGCTTAACGCTTTTTCTCTAAAAACATGGTCATGTTTCTGCCTTCTAATTTTGGTCTTTTTGCGACGGCTGCAATGTCTTCCAGCAATGCCGCAAAATCATCTAAGACGTGCGCATTACTACTGATGTGCGCCATTTCACGTCCTCTGAAACGCAAAGTAACTTTTACTTTATCACCCTTTGTAATGAATTTTCTTGCATTATTTGCCTTTGTTTTTAAGTCGTTTGAATCAACATTCGGGGATAATCTGATTTCTTTTGTCTCAACAACATGCTGTTTTTTCTTTGCTTCCTTTTCTTTCTTCTGCTGCTCATAACGGAACTTTCCATAGTCCATAATTTTGCAGACCGGCGGCTGCGCTTTCGGAGCAACTTTAATCAAATCAAGTTCCGCCTCCTCTGCCAGTCTCAACGCCTCCCGCGAAGACATAACGCCGAGCTGTTGTCCTTCTGTCCCAATCACGCGGACTTCCTTATCCCTGATTTGTCCGTTAATCATTAAATCGCTAATAGTAGTGCACCTCCAAAATCATAAACATAACACATAATAAAGTGTCGCTTGCGACACTTTACGCGAGGCGCGGATTCGTAAGAATAAATTCCTTTACGCGCCTCTGCGATCCTTGCGGAGCATTTTTATATCATAGGGAATTCGGTGGAATTTCCTATGATATAAAAAAAGTGAATAACCACAGATTATCCACACAGAAAAAAGCCTTTGGGGGCATTTTCAATATAAACCTCGAATCACTAAATCGTGTCTGGGTGAGAGCGGATACTCTGCTTTGTTTTTACATCTCGACTATACTAACATTGAACGCAGTATCTGTCAAGTAAAAAAATATAAATCGGTGCGACAGGATTTGAACCTGCGACCTCTGCGTCCCGAACGCAGCGCTCTACCAAGCTGAGCCACGCACCGCAATGCCTGATTATTATAGCAGAATATCATTAAAGTTTCAAATACTTTTTTCGATTTTTGTAGTATTTTTTCATCAACATACAAAAACACACATATGACGTTCATTCCGCGCACTCTGTAATCAGATTTGCGCCGCGCGCCATATGTGTGTTTTCATCATCTGTTTACTGATATTTAAAACTTGCGCAAAGCGTCTGGCTCTCATGTTTTGCGCCGTTGCCCTGAATCGTAATCTTTGTTGCGTGGCAGTCCTTGTTATCGTTAAACACACACTTTACCGCATTGCAGCCTACATGAAGACTCTTTTCAGGAGAGCCGTCACAGTGACAGGCTTTTGCGGAATGGCGGTCGAGCCGTTCCTTAAAGCTTCCGCAAAAAGTTGCCTCCTCGACGGTAGCAGCCTCTCCTCCTACCTTAATTCCATCTAAACAGCATTTCAGTTCTTTGTTAAAATAACAGTTTTTTACATTACAATTCAACTTTGTCATAATAATACTCCACAATATTTATTTCGGCTTTCCGATATTTTTATTGTGGAGTATTTTTTTCATTTTATTCCATGAAACATCTGAATTTATTTCTGCGGCTGCTCCCTGCGGATTTCCTTTGTTTCAATTTCTTTTACAATCTGCGCCGCAAATTCAGAAACCGGTTTTACGCCTTCGTCCCCTGCAAACCTGCTGCGTACGGAAACAGTCCGATCCGCTTCTTCCTGCTGTCCGACTACCAGCATATACGGAATTTTGTCAAGCCTTGCCTCACGAATTTTATATCCGATTTTTTCTGAACGGGAATCGACCGTCACATCAATCCTTTGTTTTTTCAGTTCCGAAGCAACGGTCTGGGCATACTCCTCATATTTTTCTGAAATCGGAAGAATCCTCACCTGTTCCGGACACAGCCAGGTCGGGAATTTGCCGGCATATTTTTCAATCAGCCATGCGAGCGTCCGCTCATAGCAGCCCATAGACGTCCTGTGGATAATATACGGACGTTTTTTATCTCCGTTTTCATCAATGTAATACATATCAAACTGCTCCGCAAGCAAAGCGTCCCACTGAATGGTAATCATCGTATCTTCCTTGCCGTAAACATTTTTTGCATTGATATCGACCTTCGGCCCGTAAAAAGCGGCTTCTCCGACGTCCTCCACAAAATCAATGCCGAGTTCCATCAGAATATTCCTGATATGCTCCTCTGTCTCCTGCCAGACTTCCGGCTCGCCGATATATTTTTCCCTGTTTTCCGGATCCCATTTGGATAGATGATACGTTACGTCTTCTTCCACGCCCAGCGTTTCCAGACAGTATTTTGCCAGCGCAAGACAACCCTTAAATTCCTCGACCATCTGATCCGGACGGACAATCAGGTGTCCTTCGGATATGGTAAACTGGCGCACTCTTGTCAACCCATGCATTTCGCCGGAATCTTCATTTCTGAATAACGTAGAAGTTTCACTGTATCTGCAAGGCAGATCCCGATAGGACTTCTGGCTTGCTTTGTATACATAATACTGAAACGGACAGGTCATCGGGCGCAGCGCCATCACTTCTTTATCTTTTTCCTCATCTCCGAGAACAAACATTCCGTCTGTATAATGATCCCAGTGTCCTGAAATTTTGTACAAATCAGATTTTGCCATCAACGGGGTTTTTGTCCTCATATATCCCCACTCGTTATCCTCTAAATCTTCAATCCAGCGCTGCATCTTCTGAACCATTTTTGCGCCCTTTGGAAGCAGAAGCGGAAGTCCCTGCCCGATTACGTCAACGGTCGTAAACAGTCCCATTTCCCGGCCGAGTTTGTTATGGTCTCTGCTTTTTGCCTCCTCAAGAGACTCCATATAGGCGTTTAATTCATCTTTATTGTCAAACGCCGTTCCATAAATTCTCTGAAGTCTCGCCTTGTCTGAATCGCCTCTCCAGTACGCCATAGAAGAAGAAATCAGTTTGAATGCCTTAATCGGCTTTGTGCTCATTAAATGCGGGCCGGCGCATAAATCCACAAATTCTCCCTGACTGTAAAAGGATATTACGGAGTCTTCCGGCAAGTCCTGAATCAGTTCCACTTTATACGGCTCATTGCGATCCTCCATATACTTGATGGCGTCCTCTTCAGGAATGATCTTTGTGATGCTGAAGAAGGCAGACTGGAGCACGGTGTTGATGCGGGTGCCCAGGCCGATCTCCTTGCCGATCTTGAAGC
>CANRMF010000005.1 GCA_947631665.1 uncultured Lachnospiraceae bacterium
CTAAGCCTATTGAACAAAGATTTATTAAGTTATCAAGGTACATTTACTGTATCTAAAAGATATTATACGAGGAGGTATTATTATGAGAGACGAAGTTATTGAAATCATCAATTCTATTTGTCCGACATTAGATGTCACAGATGAGGATTTAAACATCGCGGAGGACATGGACTCTATGGACATTATTGCGTTAATCGCAGAATTAGAGGACAAGTTTGAGATTGACATCACAATGGAAGAAAAGACAGAAGAAAACTTTGAAAACGTTGACACTCTTGTAGAAATGATTCAGCGTTTACAGTAAGACCAATACAGGAAAAAAGGGCTTCGGCTCTTTTTTTCGTGACAGGAGAGGAACAAATGAGAAGTAGAGCGATAGCGGTTCTGCTGGCTGCCTCTATTCTGATGATGAGCGGCTGCGCAGAACAGAGAGAGGCGCAGCAGAATGTTTCCACGCAAGAGTCTCTTGAAGTCTCTGAGACGCGGCAGGAAACGGCGCCGGTTATTCAGGAACCCTCAGAGGAGCTGCTGGCGCAGATGGAAGTAAGCGAGTATGTTTTTAAGGACGGGGAGACGACGAAGCATATTTTAATCATTCAAAATAATTCCGATAAAACAGTTTCCGTTGTATCCCATTCCAAGGCGCTGGGAAAGAAAGGAGCCGTAGTTGGACAGGGCAGCGGTTTTGTAAATGCTGTCGGTTCGGGCGCGGTTTCCTATATCGTGGAAGATATGGACACGACGAAAAACGTATCTGAATGTGAATATGAATTAGAGGTTGCGGAAACGAAAACTTACGCCTCTGTTGTGGAGAATGTGGAGATTTCGGTTGAAACTGTTGAAAATAAAGCGGTTGTGTCCATTACAAACGCAGGGACAAAACAGGTGGAGCGGCTTGAGGGACTGGCAGTTTTCACCAAAGAAGGAATTGTTACAAATGTAGTTTCCTGCGGCATTTCCGACGAAGGCTCGCCGATGGAGCAGGGAGCGGCTCTCGTAAAGGAGTTTGATGCAGAAGGCGCAGCGTTTGATGATGTGCAGATTTATCTGAGAGGTTATAACGAAAATAAATAAATATAGGTTAAAAGACGAAGAAAAGGGAGCGTAAGCAATTACGCTCTTTTTCTTTTGCAGACTGCTTGGAACAGGAGGATATCCTCAAACATACAATAATTAGAAAAGAGGGAAGATAAAAATGACTAAAAAGACAAAAAACTGGTTCAGGGCAGCAGGAATCCGTTCCATCAGAACAATGGCGCAGACCTTTATAGCGACAATAGGCTCATCGGTCTTATTGTCGCAGGTGGATTGGAAAGTGGTTGCTTCGGGGACGGTGCTGGCAGGAATTCTGTCGTTGGCCACCTCGATTGCTGGTCTGCCGGAAGTCGGTCAAAGTAAGGTGAAATAGTATGAAATATAATGTACACGCAGGACATAATCCTGATGGGAAAATAGCCTGTGGAGTAGTCGGGCTGCTTCGCGAGTCCACACAGGCGCGGAAGGTTGCAAAATATGTGCTCCGGTATTTTAAGAAAGCAGGTCATACCGTATACGACTGTACCTGCAATAACGGAACCAGTCAGAATGACGTCCTGAAAAAAATTGTATCAAAATGTAATGCCCATAATGTCAATCTGGATATCTCCATTCATTTTAACAGCGGTGCGTCAGATTATCAGGGAGACGGCAAAACGACGGGAACGGAGGTTTATATTTACAGTAAAAAAGACGGCCCGTACAAGGCGGCGGAAAATGTATGCAAAGAGATTGCCAAGCTTGGTTTTAAAAACAGGGGCGTTAAAGAAAATCCGTCGCTGTATGTTCTGAAGGAAACAAAAGCGCCGGCAATGCTTATTGAATGTTGTTTTGCAGACGACAAAGACGACGTCGGACTTTTTCGCGCAAAACAAATGGCGCAGGCGATTGTTATGGGAGTTTTAAATTCTTACGGCGTACAGAAATACGAGACCGTAAAGAAAATCCGGACATTTAATGCGAACCTGCAAAAGACGGGAACGGTTTCCAAAGGAGCAAAATGCAACATTGACAAAGTAAGGTTTATTAAAGGATATCTGATGGGACACCGGTCAAAAAAGGACGGTTGGGTCAAGATGAAATACCTGCAAAACCGGTAAATAAGATATTCTGAGAAATAAAATAGAGACTGCATATAAATCCGGCAGTCTCTTTATTTTAAAGCAGCTCGTAGGGGAATTGAACCCCTGATTCCGCCTTGAGAGGGCGGCGTCTTAACCACTTGACCAACGAGCCATACTGTATTATTATATCAACTAAATGGAAATTTGCAAGCATAATTTTAAAAGGTTGTACAGAAATTTTAAAAGGTGTACAGAAATAATTTTAAAAGGTTGTACAGAAATTTGAAAGGGAATGCAGAATGGATTGGATAGACGGAAGAACTGTGGTTGTAACCGGCGCCTCGTCAGGGCTTGGGCGCGCGCTTACGATTCACCTGATTAAAGAAAAAAACTGCAGCGTTATTGGGATTGGACAGTCAGAGTCAAAGATGCGGAGCCTGCTGGACGAGCTGAGTTATCAGCACGACAGTTTTACATATGATCTGTTTGATGTCAGCGATGAAAAAGCATGGGATACATTTACGGAAAAACTGCGCGCAAAAGATATTTCCATAGACATTCTGGTGAATAATGCCGGAATGATGCCGCCTTTTGAGAAAGCCTATTTTTACAGTGAGGAACTGATTGCGAAGTGTTTTGCAGTGAATTTTCACGCCTGCCGTTACGCAATCAGGGCAATGCTTCCATTTCTCAGAAACTCCATGACGCCGGCAATCGTGAATATATCCAGCGCAGATGCGCTGATGTCGCTGACCGGGACAAGCGTTTACGGGGCGACCAAAGCGGCGCTGAAAGCGTATACGGAGAGCCTGATTGGAGAACTGGGAAGGGAAATGTACATTGCCTATGTCTGTCCGGGCTTTATCCGGACGGATATTTTCAGAAACCAGTATGTTGCGTCAATGGAGGGCATTGTAAGCAGACTGGCGTCATCGCCGGATAAAACCGCCCGCAAAATCATTAAAAAAATGGAACGGCAGAAGTCGAGAATTATCGTAGGAAAAGATGCCCATTTCATGAATTTTTCCGCCAAGTTTTTCCCGATAGCCGGTTTAAAACTGTTTGAGCGTATTCTAAAAAAATCAAAAAATCAGATGTTCGATAATCTCCGCTCTTAAAAAAATCAAGAGGCGGAAGGAATTGACTGACAGCCGCACCGGCGGCACATACCGGTACCGTACAGGCATACCGGCGGGAATGGTGACGGCCGCAAGAAAAATCTTGACATTATATTTATTTAGACTTATACTATTACAGTAAATTCAGACTAGATACAAAGGAGCGAACCACAAAGGTTCGCTCTTTTCTATGTTTTCGCATAGAGGTGAGGTCGGTGAAAAAGGAGGGACAATGTCTAAGAAAACAGATTATGAAAAAAAGACAGAGGCGCTAATTGTGCCGATTGTAGATGAAAAGGGGTATGAACTGGTAGACATAGAGTATGTGAAAGAGGGAAGCCAATACTACCTTCGATGTTATGTGGATAAAGAAGGTGGAATTACGATTGATGATTTAGAGGGAGTCAGCCGGCTTTTGAGCGACAGGCTTGACGAGGAGGATTTCATCAGTGAGGCTTACATACTGGAAGTGAGTTCGCCCGGTCTGGGACGTCCTTTCAAAAAGGAAAAGGATTTTGAAAGAAATATCGGAAAGATAATTGAAATCCATCTGTACCGCGCGGTTTCGGGACAAAAGCAGTTGACGGGACAGCTTATAGGTTATGACAAAGATACCATTACCATTCAAGACGAAAATGGTGAGGAAAAAACGATTGACAGAGCTGATACGGCATTGGTTAGAGAATATATTGAATTTTAGGAGGATACAGGAAAATGAATAAGGAAATCAATTTAATTGAAGCATTAAATGTTTTGGAAAAGGAAAAAGATATCAGTAAAGAGTCATTATTTGAGGCGATTGAAAGTAATCTGATAGTAGCGTACAAAAATAATTTTAACAAAGCAGATAATGTGTCAGTCACAATCGACCGCGAAACCGGCGAATTTCATATTTATTCCCAAAAGACGGTCGTGGAAGAAGTAAAAGACCGGGTTACGGAAATTTCTCTGGAGGAAGCCAGACAGACGCAGGGTAGCTGCGCGCTTGGCGATGTGGTCAATATCGAAATCCAGTCGAAGGATTTCAGCCGTATTGCCACGCAGAGTGCAAAAAACGGAATTCTCCAGAAAATCCGCGAGGAGGAGAGAAAGAGTCTGTTTGAGCAGTACAACGAAAAGAAAAACGATATTGTTACGGGGATTGTTCAGAGAATCAGCGGAAGAAACATCAGCGTCAATCTCGGCAAGGTAGATACTGTTCTGGTGGAAAAGGAGCAGGCTCCGGGAGAATATTTCAGACCGACGGAACGAATTAAATTATATATTACCGATGTTGTGGATAATGGAAAAGGCCCGAGAATTACCGTTTCAAGAACGCACCCGGGACTGGTGAAAAGGCTCTTTGAGCAGGAGGTCGCCGAAATTCAGGACGGTACGGTTGAAATCAAGAGCATTGCCAGAGAAGCGGGCTCCAGAACAAAGATGGCCGTATTATCCCACAATGAAGACGTCGACGCTGTGGGCGCATGTGTCGGATTAAACGGTACCAGAGTTAATGCAGTCGTTGACGAACTCAGAAACGAAAAAATAGATATAGTCAACTGGAGTGACAATCCGGCAATTTTAATTGAAAATGCGTTGAGCCCATCGAAGGTTATCGCGGTGCTTGCCGATCCGGACAATAAGGAGGCGCTGGTCGTTGTCCCTGATTTCCAGTTGTCGCTTGCGATTGGTAAAGAAGGACAGAATGCAAGACTGGCTGCAAAACTTACGGGCTTTAAGATTGATATTAAGAGCGAATCTCAGGCGAAGCAGGAAGGCATTCAATATGTATTCAACGAAGAAGATTACTATGACGGCGAATACTATGACGATGAGTACTACGATGACGAGTATTATGACGACGAATATTATGACGACGAGTATGACGCCGAATACGATTCAGCGTATGACGCAGAATATGATGATGAAGAACAGAGTTCATCTGAAGAATAATCAGTAGGAGAAGCGCTATGGGACAGGTGAAAAAATTTCCTGTAAGAACCTGTACAGGGTGCAGACAGGAGAAAAATAAAAAAGACTTAATCCGGATTGTGCGGAACAAGGAAGGAAAAGTTTTTGTGGATTTAACGGGAAAGTCAAACGGCAGGGGCGCTTATATCTGCCCGAATGTGGAATGTCTGCAAAAAGCCATCGGAAATCGGGGGCTGGAAAAAACCCTGAAAATCCCAAAACTGGATCAGGAAGTCATTGCGGGATTAAAGGAGCAGTTAGGAGTTTATGATGAATAAAGGGTTTTCGATGATAGGTCTGGCAACCAGAGCGGGAAAAACCGTAGCGGGAGAGTTTTCCGTAGAAAAGGCGGTCAGACAGCAGAAAGCAAAACTTGTCATTGTCTCGGAGGACGCGTCAGACAATACAAAAAAACTTTTCAGAAATAAATGCAGTTATTATGGAATTCCATACATTGTAAGCGGGAGCCGCAGTGAACTCGGCCGCGCTTCAGGAAATAGAGAACGGGTATCCATAGCAGTCTTGGACGAAGCGTTTAGTAAATCAATTATTCAAATATTTAATGGTCAATAAACGGAGGTAATTAGATGGCAAAAATGAGAGTACACGAATTAGCCAAAGAATTAGAAATAAAGAGCGTAGATATTATTACCGCGCTGGTAGAAATCGGAGTAGAAGTCAAAGCGGCAAGCTCCATTGACGATGACAAAATAGCGTTTATCAAGGATAAATTTGCAAAAAAAGGCGCTGCAGGGCAGGAGCAGAAGGCTTTGAGCGAAGAAAAAACTCCGGAGAGCAAAGAAGAAAAAACTCCGGAAGGAAAAGAAGAAAAAACCCCGGAGGGCGGAGAAGCCGCAAAGACTGAGGAGAAAAAGGAAGAACGGACAAAGCCGAGAGTTCTGATTACAAGCAAAGGAATTGTCAGAACAGGCGAGCACCGCTCCCGAAGCGAAGGAGAGCGCAGGAAAAGACGGCATGGAGACGAGCATCATCACCGCCGTCATTCCGGAGAACATCATGTAAAAGAAGAAAAGAAACCGGTTGCAGCAGAGAAAAAAGAGCCGGTCAGTGTTGACGCACTGGAAAAGAAGCAGACTGTTGTGGCAAATGAGGTGACGAAAGAGCCGAAAAAAGCCGCTGCACCACAGGCAGAAGTTGAAAAAACAACGGCGCCGCAGACTGCCGCAACGCCGGAGAAGAAACCGGAAACCGTTAAACCTGCCGAGCCGAAGGAGAGCGCGTCCGCAGCGCCAAAGAAAGTTGAAAAAGTAACGCCGCCGGAGAGAAACGCAAAAGACAACCGCGACAGACGGCAGGAGCGCAATGCGCAGCCGAGAAGCGGGGAGCGCAGAAATAACGGCGATAGAAACCAAAATCGGGACAACAGAAATAACAATTTCCGGAACCGCGATTTCCGGAATAAAAACGACAGGGGAGGCGCCGCAACCGCTGAACCGATGCAGAACAAGGACAGAAAGTCCAGAGAAAACAAGTTCCGTCAGGACAAGAGAGAAAACCAGAACCGGAATAATAAAAACTACGAGGACGGAAACGGAAAGAAGGGAAGAAACGGCAGAAAGGGAGACTTTTCCAAGCCGGTTCTTGAAAGACCAAAGAAGAAAGAAGAAAAGAAAGAGGAGATTAAAATCATTCAGGTGCCGGAAAGCATTACGATTGGCGATTTGGCAGAGCGAATGAAAATGACCGCCTCCAGTATTATCAAAAAATTATTCCTTGAGGGTAAAATGGTTACCGTAAACACAGAAATTGATTTTGACAGCGCGGAAGAAATCGCGATGGGCTATGAAATTATGTGTGAAAAGGAAGAAAAGGTAGACATCATTGAAGAACTGTTAAGGGAAGAAGCAGAGGACGAAAACCTGATGGTCAAAAGACCTCCGGTAGTCTGCGTCATGGGACATGTAGACCATGGTAAAACATCGCTGCTTGACGCAATTCGTGAAACGAACGTTATTTCCGGTGAGGCAGGCGGTATCACGCAGCATATCGGTGCGTCTGTTGTAAAAATCAACGACAGGACGATTACGTTTTTAGATACGCCGGGACATGAGGCGTTTACCTCCATGCGTATGCGTGGCGCGCAGTCTACGGATATTGCAATTCTTGTCGTTGCCGCAGATGACGGCGTTATGCCGCAGACGGTAGAGGCCATCAACCATGCAAAGGCTGCCAATATTGAAATTATTGTTGCAATCAACAAGATTGATAAGCCGGGAGCGAACATTGAGCGTGTTAAGCAGGGGCTTGCAGAATACGGGCTGCTCGCTGCCGATTGGGGCGGAAATGTAGAAATGGTGCCTGTTTCCGCACATACGAAGGAAGGAATTGACGACCTTCTTGAAATGGTGCTTCTTCAGGCTGACGTTTTGGAACTGAAAGCAAATCCGAACAGACAGGCAAGGGGAATTGTCATTGAAGCAAAACTGGACAAAGGAAAAGGCCCTGTTGCGACGGTACTTGTACAGAAAGGAACATTGAAGATTGCCTCTCATATTGCCGCCGGCGCAAACTATGGTAAAGTCCGCGCAATGAGCGACGACAAGGGCAATCAGATTAAAGAGGCGGGCCCGTCCACGCCGGTTGAAATTTTAGGATTGAGCGGCGTGCCGAACGCAGGGGAAGTCTTTGTTTCTACGGAGACCTCATCAGAGGCGAAAGATTTTGCCAATACCTTCGTGGAGGACAGCAAAGCAAAACTGATGGAGAGCAATAAATTCAGAATCTCCTTAGACGACTTAAATTCACAGATTGAAGCGGGAGAACTGAAGGAACTCAATATTATTATCAAGGCTGACGTACAGGGCTCCGTAGAAGCGGTAAAGCAGAGTCTTTTAAAACTTTCCAATGATGAAGTGGAAGTAAAAGTAATTCATGGCGGCGTTGGCGCGATTAATGAATCTGACGTGATACTTGCTTCCGCTTCCAACGCAATTATTATCGGATTTAATGTAAAGCCGGATAATCAGGCGGAGGAGACAGCCAAGAATGAAAATGTAGACCTTCGGCTTTACAGCGTCATTTACAATGCGATTGACGATATCGAGAGAGCCATGAAGGGAATGCTCGAACCAATCTACGAGGAAAAGATTATCGGTCATGCGGAAATCCGTCAGATATTCAAAGCGTCCGGCGTTGGAAATATTGCCGGCTCCTATGTATTGGACGGAACGGTGCAGAGAGGCTGTAAGGTGAGAATTACGAGAGAAGGCGAACAGGTATTTGAAGGAAATCTGGCGTCCTTAAAGCGGTTTAAAGATGATGTCAAGGAAGTGAGAACAGGTTACGAATGTGGTCTTGTTTTTGAATCTTTCAACGACATTCAGGAGGGAGATCAGGTAGAGGCTTATATTATGGTGGAAGTTCCGCGGTAAATGGAAGCCGCCTGAAATGAAAAGGAGTAACAATGAGAAAGAACAGTATTAAAAATACGCGGATTAACGGAGAAGTGCAGCGGGAATTAAGCGGCATTATCCGCAATCTGAAGGATCCGCGCGTAGGAATGATGACGACGGTGACAGCAGTGGAGGTCGCGCCGGATTTAAAGACCTGCAAGGCGTTTATCAGTGTTCTTGGAAACGCTGAGGCAAAGGCGCAGACGCTTGAGGGGCTCAACAGCGCGAAAGGTTTTATCCGCAGGGAACTGGCGAGAACCGTCAATTTAAGAAACACTCCTGAAATCAGGTTTATCCTTGACGAATCCATCGAGTATGGAATGAAAATGTCAAAGTTAATTGATGAGGTAAATCACAATGAAAATCAATGACGTCATTGGAAATGCAAAGACAATCGGCATCGCAGGGCATATCCGTCCCGATGGGGACTGTATCGGCTCCTGCATGGCATTGTACAATTATTTAAAAAAGAACCGGACGGATTTGGAAGTACGCGTTTTTCTGGAATATGTCGATCCGAAATTTCAGTTAATTCCAAACGCAGGGCGTATTGAAACCGACGGATATGACGGAACGGTCTTTGATTTGTTTATCTCGCTGGATACGGCGGGACTTGACCGGCTGGGACAGAATAGGGAATATTTTCAACATGCGCAAAGGACAGTGTGTATTGATCATCACAAAAGCAATCCGGGATACGCAGACGCCAATTTTATTGTGGCTGAAGCAAGTTCAGCCAGCGAAGTGCTGTTTAATTTTCTGGAGCCGGAACTGTTTGACAAAACAATTGCCATTCCGCTTTATATGGGAATTGCCCACGATTCCGGTGTTTTCCGTTTTCAGAGTACGACACCGAAGACGATGCGCATTGCCGCTGATTTAATGGAATACGGATTTGATATTAACGAAATTTTAGAGGAAACGTTTTATAAAAAATCCTATAATCAGTTTATGATTACCGCCCGTATTCAGAGCGATGCGGTTCTGACAATGGACGGTAGGTGCATTTACGGTTATTGTACCACAGAGATGATGGAACGCTTTGGCGTGACGAAAAATGACTTAGATGCCGTTATTGCATCGTTAAGAAATGTCGATGGCGTTGAAGTGGCAATGTTTATGTATCAGTTAGAACCTGAGGTTTACAAGGTCAGTCTGCGCTCAAAGCATCAGACGGACGTCAGTTCCATTGCCATGAAGTTTGGCGGCGGCGGACATATACACGCCGCAGGATTTGATATACGCGCATCTTTGGAGGACGCAATAAGGCAGACGCTTGCCGAAATAGAAAAAGCGCTTTAAAGGCAGACAGAAATGATGGGGAAAGATGAAATGATTCATGGTGTAATCAATGTATACAAAGAACCGGGCTTTACTTCCCATGATGTGGTGGCGAAGCTGCGCGGCATATTAAAACAAAAGAAAATCGGACATATGGGGACGTTGGATCCGAATGCGGTGGGCGTGCTTCCGGTATGTCTTGGAAAGGCGACGAAACTCTGCGATATTCTGTCGGAGAAGGATAAGACGTATCATGCCACTCTTTTACTCGGCGTGACGACCAATACGCAGGATATGACCGGAGAGGTGCTTTGCAGGGCGGAGGAGGACAAACTGGCTTCCCTGACGGAGGAACAGGTTTTTGAAGCGGTAAAAAGTTTTATTGGAGATTACGAACAGATTCCCCCAATGTTTTCCGCAATTAAAATTCATGGGCAGAAATTATATCAACTCGCAAGACAGGGAAAAGAAATCGAGCGCAGTCCGAGACACTGTGAGATTGTGGATATTACGGTTACGAAGGTTGATTTGCCGCGCGTGAATATGCACGTTACCTGCTCAAAAGGTACATATATCAGAACGCTCTGCCACGATATCGGTGAGAAACTGGGCGTTGGCGGCGTGATGGAAAACCTTGTCCGCACCAGAGTGGAGCGGTTCAAAGTCGAGGAAAGCATTACGCTTTCTCAGATTGAAGAAGCCAAAAGGTTGGGCACGCTCGGACAATACCTCGTTCCGGTCGACGAAATGCTTGGCCAGTATTCAAAGTGTATCGTATCCGAGCAGGCTGAAAAACTGGTGTACAATGGAAATATTTTTACTTCCGGCAATACCCTGCTGAAAATGAAGCATGAGGACAGCCAGATTGTGCGGGTATATACACAGGAGGGCGATTTTATCGGACTGTATCAGTTTGAGGAGCGCCGGCAGATTTATAAACCGTACAAGATGTTTTTGTAGTTGCCGGACACAGAGGAGGAATCCGCAGATGCAATGTCTGTCGTTTGATGGAGCATTACAACTGAATAATACGATTGTCACTGTGGGAAAATTTGACGGACTTCACAAGGGACATGAAAAACTGCTGGACATCATGAAGAACAATGCAAACGGCAGGCAGAAAGTGGTTCTGACTTTTGAGACAGAACCGAAAGCCTTTTTAAATGACACCGGCAGCAAGACCATTGTGACGGAGCAGGAAAAGAAACTGCTGTTGGAGGCGCAGGGCATTGACGTCTATGTGAAAATGCCGATGACAAAGGAATTTCTGGGGCTGACGCCGGAGCAGTTTATCAAAGAAATTTTAAAGGAAAAAATAGGAGCGTCGACGATTGTCTGCGGAACAGATTTCCGGTTTGGGGCAAAGGCCGGCGGCGATGTGGAATATCTAAGAGAAAACAGGGACAGATTCGGATATTCCCTAATCGTGATTGAAAAAGAGCAGTATCATCATAAAGATATCAGCAGCAGCGCAATCCGCGAGAAAATAGTTCAGGGGGAAATGGCGGAAGTCAATGAGATGTTAGACCACCCTTACAGCATTATCGGAAATGTTGAGCAGGGAAAACATCTGGGGAGAAAAATAGGACTTCCAACGGCAAACATTATCCCCGAAAAAACAAAACTGTTACCCCCGCGCGGAGTTTACCGGACGGTCGTGGTGGTCGGCAAAAAGAGATACCATGCAATCAGCAATATCGGCGTCAATCCGACGGTAGAAAATGGAAACCGGATTAAGGTGGAATCGCATATCCTTGATTATCAGGAAGAAATCTACGGGGAAGTCGTGCAGGTTTTGTTTTATGAATTTATCAGACCGGAACAGGATTTCGGCAGCGTAGAGGAACTGACTGCGCAAATCCGGAAGGATATAGAAACCTGTAAAAGCCGGTGGAAATAAACCGTCTGATAGTCAACAGGACAGCACAAATCAGAGGGAAGCAGCAGATTGATGTGTAAATCCGAGTCGGTACGGCTGAATGTTGAATAGTTACTGTTTGACAAAAAATACAAAGGAAATGCTTTACTTTTTAGAAAAGCTATGCTAATATATCTAGGCATGTCAAACCGACACAAAGTGTCCGGCATCTCCAGCCAATGCTTTAGTGTCAGGGGATATTCAAAAATAAAGGAGGATATGAACAATGATCACAAAGGAAATCAAAGCGCAGTTGACAGCAGAGTATGGTAAGACACCTCAGGATACCGGTTCACCGGCTGTACAGGTAGCAATCTTAACATACAGAATCAAAGAATTAACAGAACATTTGAAAGTCAACCAGAAAGACCACCATTCCAGAAGGGGACTTCTTAAAATGGTAGGTAAGAGACGTGGTTTATTGGATTACATCAAAGAAAAAGATGTAAACGAATACAGAGAGCTGATAGAAAAATTAGGCATACGAAAATAATCACGCTAGCAACGAGCAGTTTGCGTAAATAAAAACAGAGAGCCTCGACGAAAGCTTGCTTTCGGGAGAGGCTCTCTGTTTTTATTTACGGACACGGCGACTGCCGTGTCGAGGGAGTGCGAGAGCACTTCCGAGCAAACTGCTTGTAATATAAAAAGATGAAGACACGGCGACTGCCGTGTCGAGGAAGTGCGAGAGCACTTCCGAGCAAACTGCTTACAATATAATGGTGATTGTTTTGTCGAATTTAATATGGTAATATATAGACAAACAGACGTTCGCAAATCTACTCAAACAGAATATGCAGGAGAAGGACTGCTATTTCAGGTAGATGCGATTGCATATCAATTCTACATGTAAATTCTTGAAAATTTCATGGCGGATACAAATAAATTACATGCATTTTTGTAAAACGAGATAATTTTGCATGTAAATTGCTGGAAATTTCATGGCGGGTGCAAATAAATTACATACATTCTTTGCAAAACAAGACAATATAAGGATATAGAAAAGGCATTATACATATAAAGTATAGGGATCTTAACAGATGATATTGAAAGAATGATATTTATTTGTTAAACTTTATTTATTGCAGACGCAATATATTTATAAAATGCTCAGGGCGTAAAACCGCCCGAATATTGATGACAGAAAGGAATAAATTCATGGGATTTTTTAAAGGAAAGACAGTTTTAATTACCGGCGCCGGAAAGGCGACATTAAGTAACGGGCGTTGCGGTTCGATTGGCTATGGTATTGCCACTGCATATGCAAAAGAGGGGGCAAATCTGGTAATTACGGGTAGAAACGTAAAAAAACTCGAAGACGCAAAAACAGAACTGGAAGAAAAGTATGGCATTGAAGTTCTGACGGTTGCAGCCGATATTCATAATGGTGCAGACAACATTGCTGTCGCACAGGAGGTCGTGCGTCAGACGGTAGAGAAATTCGGCGGTATTCAGGTGTTGATTAACAATGCGCAGGCATCTGCTTCCGGTGTGACATTAGCAGACCATACGATGGAACAGTTTGATTTGGCAGTGTATTCAGGATTATACGCGACATTCTGCTATATGAAAGCCTGCTATCCATATCTGGCAGAGAGCAAAGGAAGCGTTATCAACTTCGCTTCCGGTGCGGGATTGTTCGGAAACTATGGGCAGTGCGCTTATGCGGCGGCAAAAGAGGGTATCCGCGGATTGTCGAGGGTAGCAGCCACAGAATGGGGCAAGGACGGAATCAACGTCAATGTGGTATGCCCGCTTGCATGGACTTCCCAGTTAGAGCAGTTTGAAAAAGCATATCCGGACGCGTTTAAGGAAAATGTGCATATGCCGCCGCTGGGATATTATGGCGATGCGGAAGACGATATCGGAAGGGTATGTCTTCAGCTTGCATCTCCGGATTTTAAATATATGTCCGGTGAAACCATTACGCTGGAGGGCGGTATGGGACTGCGCCCGTAAAACAGAGATGATTGCTCATCAATAAAATGAGCCATAAAAGTGGAAATAATAAGTCAGGTTTAAAATTTTAATTTTAGAACAGTTCAGGGCAGAAAGTAGCAGTTGCTTTTTGCCCTGATTTTGTTTATAATATAAAAGATTATGGTTATATGGAGCATGATGCCATGAAATCATGAAATATGCAGATAAGATATTGCCGAAGCCACTGCAAAGCATAGAAAATGTATTTGCTGTGTTTTGCAGTAGTTTCGGATTTTCTGCGTAAGACGGAAATACGGCATCAAACAGATTTCATATGGGCATGATTAAAAAAATAAAAGGAGAAGTTACGCAGAGTAACGAAAGAAGATTATGTATAAGAGTTTTAGTATGGAACTTGCCGGCAGAACCCTCACCGTTGATGTTGGGAGAGTGGCAAAGCAGGCAAACGGCGCAGCATTCATGCACTACGGAGATACGACGGTTTTGTCTACCGCCACAGCCTCCGATAAGCCGAGAGACGGCATTGATTTCTTCCCGCTGTCAGTAGAGTTTGAAGAAAAGATGTATTCTGTCGGAAAAATTCCGGGAGGATTTAACAAGAGAGAGGGAAAGGCGTCTGAAAACGCAGTGCTGACTGCCAGAGTCATTGACCGCCCGATGCGGCCGCTGTTCCCGAAGGATTACAGAAATGACGTGACGTTAAATAACCTTGTCATGTCCGTAGATCCGGAATGCAGACCGGAACTGGTCGCTATGCTTGGAGCGGCAATTTCCACATCTATTTCCGACATTCCGTTTGACGGACCATGCGCAATGACGCAGGTGGGACTTGTCGATGGGGAGTTTGTAATCAATCCGAGCCAGAAAGTTTGGAATGACGGTGATTTACAGTTGACGGTTGCTTCCACAAAAGAAAAGGTAATTATGATTGAAGCCGGAGCAAATATTGTTCCGGAAGAAAAAATGATAGAGGCAATTTATACGGCGCATGATATCAATCAGACGATTATCGCGTTTATTGAAAAAATTGTCGCTGAAGTTGGAAAAGAAAAACACACCTATGAGAGCTGCGCAGTACCGGAAGAACTGTTTGCCGCAATCAGGGAAATTGTTCCGGCAGAGGAAATGGAACAGGCAGTTTTCACAGACGATAAGCAGACCAGAGAAGAAAACATTAAAGCAATTACGGAAAAACTCGAAGAAGCGTTTGCTGAAAATGAAGAATGGCTTGCAGTTTTGGGCGAGGCAATTTATCAGTATCAGAAAAAGACTGTCCGCAAGATGATTTTGAAAGACCACAAGCGTCCTGACGGAAGGGCAATCGACCAGATCCGTCCGCTGGCAGCAGAAACCGATATTGTTCCGAGAGTACATGGTTCTGCAATGTTTACCAGAGGACAGACGCAGATTTGCAATGTATGTACATTAGCGCCTTTGTCTGAGGCTCAGAAAGTCGATGGCTTGGACGAAAATATCAAGTCAAAGAGATATATGCACCATTACAATTTCCCATCTTATTCTGTGGGAGAGACGAAACCGTCCAGAGGGCCGGGACGTCGTGAAATCGGTCATGGTGCTTTGGCGGAAAAGGCATTGATGCCGGTTCTGCCGTCTGAGGAGGAATTTCCGTATGCCATCAGAACCGTATCAGAAACGTTTGAATCAAACGGTTCTACATCAATGGCGTCTACCTGTTCGTCCTGTATGTCCCTGATGGCTGCGGGCGTGCCGATTAAGGCTATGGTAGCGGGTATTTCGTGCGGACTTGTAACCGGAGAAACCGATGATGATTATATCGTACTGACGGATATTCAGGGATTGGAAGATTTCTTTGGCGATATGGACTTTAAGGTTACCGGAACGACTGAGGGTATTACGGCAATTCAGATGGATATTAAAATTCATGGATTGACACGTCCGATTGTGGAAGAAGCAATCAGAAGAACAAGAGAAGCCAGACTTTACATTATGGACGAATGTATGAAGAAAGCAATCGTACAGCCGCGTAAGGAATTAAGCCCTTATGCTCCGAAGATTGAAACCATGCAGATTGATCCTGAAAAAATCGGCGACGTTATCGGAAAGAGCGGTAAAGTCATCAATGCGATTATTGAGGAAACCGGCGTCAGCATTGACATTACAGAAGACGGGTTGGTTTCTATCTGCGGCGTAGATGCGGAGATGATTGCAAAGGCAAAGAAATATGTTGACACTATCGTGACGGACTTTGAAGAAGGTCAGATGTACGAGGGCGTTGTTGTCAGCATCAAGGAATTCGGCGCATTTATCGAATTTGCGCCGGGCAAAGAGGGCATGGTTCACATTTCCAAGATTGCTAAGGAAAGAGTAGAGCATGTCGAAGACTTCCTGACATTAGGCGACAGGGTTCGCGTAAAATGTCTTGGCAAGGATAAAATGGGAAGAATCAGCTTTTCCATTAAAGACGCAAAATAAGAAACAGACAAATAAAACAATCCCCCGCGAATTATTTTCGAGGGGGATTGAATGATATAAAGGAATTATTATGGAAAAACTGACAGAGCAAAAAAAGATTAAAATCGGGCTGTTTTTAAATAAAGTCTGTACCGTATTGTTTGTACTCTTTTTTCTGGTGACCTGTGTGATTGTGACAGTGGGAATGAAGCTGTATCTGATTCTCGTTGTGTCGATTGCAGTGCTTTTCGGTATCTGCAGTTTCATAGCGCACAGGCTGTTAAAGGATTACAAACCGGAATAAATTAAGTAGGATTAAGGGAGGAAGATTATGGCAAAAAAGAATAACAAAGGAACCATTTGCGTACAGGGAGGCTGGCAGCCAAAAACGGGCGAGCCGAGAGTACTGCCGATTTATCAGAGTACGACGTTCAAATACGATACGTCAGAGCAGATGGGAAGGCTGTTTGATTTGGAGGACAGCGGTTATTTTTATACGAGACTGCAAAATCCAACCAATGACGCAGTGGCGCAGAAAATTTGTGATTTGGAGGGCGGCGTTGCCGCAATGCTGACGTCTTCCGGACAGGCGGCAAATTTTTATGCGGTGTTTAATATCTGTGAGGCGGGAGACCACCTGATTTGTTCTTCCCATGTATACGGCGGAACGTTTAATCTGTTCGGCGTGACGATGAAAAAGATGGGGATTGACGTTACATTTGTCGATCCGGAAATTTCCGAAGAAGATTTGAATGCGGCATTTCGGGAGAATACGAAATGCGTGTTCGGAGAGTCGGTTTCCAACCCGTCCTGCGTGGTGCTTGATTTTGAGAAATTCAGCAAGGCGGCGCATACGCATGGCGTTCCGTTAATTATCGACAATACCTTTGCAACTCCGGTAAACTGCCGGCCGTTTGATTTTGGCGCGGACATTGTGACGCACTCTACCACAAAATATATGGACGGACACGCAATGGCAGTGGGAGGAGCGATTGTAGACAGCGGTAATTTTGACTGGACGGCTTATCCGGAAAAGTTTCCGGGACTGACAGAGCCGGACGAGTCTTATCATGGTCTTATTTACTGTGAACGTTTTGGAAAAGCGGGATATATTACGAAAGCCACAACACAGTTGATGCGCGATTTGGGTTCGATTCCGTCCCCGATGAATTCATTTCTGTTAAACGTCGGATTGGAAACATTGCATTTAAGAGTAAGGAAGCATTGCGAAAATGCGCAGAAAGTGGCTGAATATCTGGCGGCAAATGAAAAAGTAGCGTGGGTGAATTATCCGGGACTGCCGGGCAACGAATACTATGAGCGCGCGAAAAAATATATGCCGGACGGCACCTGCGGCGTGCTCTGTTTCGGGATTAAAGGCGGAAGGGCTGCCTCTGTGAAATTTATGGATTCGCTTCAGTTTATTGCGATGGTAACGCACGTAGCTGACGCCCGTTCCTGCGTACTGCACCCGGCAAGCCATACGCACCGGCAGATGACAGACGAGCAGTTGGAGGCCGCAGGCGTACAGCCGGATTTAATCCGTTTTTCTGTAGGCATTGAAGATATCGAAGATATTATTGCCGATTTAGAGCAGGCATTTGAAAAGATAGACTAGGAGACTTTTATGAAGTTCAGACCTTGTATTGACATTCATAACGGAAAAGTAAAACAGTTGGTAGGCGGAAGCCTCAGGGATCAGGGAGACATGGCAGAGGAAAATTTTGTATCTGAAAAAGATGCAGGATATTTTGCCGGCCTTTACCGTCAGGACGGGCTTGAAGGCGGCCATGTCATTATTTTAAACGGCAAAGATTCCGAATACTTTCAGGCCTCTAAAGAGCAGGCGCTTTACGCGCTTTGCGCTTATCCCGGCGGATTGCAGATTGGCGGCGGTATCAACGACCAAAATGCAAAAGAATATCTGAATGCGGGCGCTTCCCATGTGATTGTCACTTCCTTTGTCTTTCATGACGGCGCGGTTTCATATGAAAACCTGAAAAAACTGGTATCTGCTGTGGGAAAAGAACGTATCGTGCTTGATTTAAGCTGCCGGAAAAAAGACGGCGCGTATTATATTGTGACAGACCGCTGGCAGAAATTCACAAACGAGACCGTTTCCGTTTCTTTATTGGAAAAACTGTCAGAATACTGCGACGAGTTTCTGGTGCATGGCGTGGACGCAGAAGGGAAAAGTTCCGGAATGGAAGAAGACCTTGTAAGGCTGTTGGCGTCTTATGAGGGAAATCCAATCACTTACGCGGGAGGCATCGCTTCCATCGAACAGATTGGACTTTTTGGAAAACTCTGTCAAAACAGACTGGATTATACGATTGGCAGTGCGCTTGATTTGTTTGGCGGAAGCCTTTCCTATCAGGAGGTATGTTCTCTGTAAGCGAGCGGTTCGCTTTGCGGCGCTTTTGATTTGCGGTACATTCCCGGAGTAATTTCAAAGCGCTTCTTAAAGAGCCGGTTAAAATGCTCTACATTTTGAAAGCCGATGTCCGAACTGATTTCGGCAATCGGTTTGTTGGTATTTTCAAGGAAAAATAACGCCATACGGAAACGGATATTCTGCTTTAACTCCGTAAAAGATTTTCCGGTATATTTTTTGATGAGTCTGGAACAGTACGCATCGGAAAAGTGAAAATGCGAGGCGACTTCGTGGAGCGTAATCTGCTGGTAATTTTGGTCAATATAGGCGAGCATGTCTGTGAATTCATTGCCGGCCTGCCTTGTATCGCCGGATACATAAATCGTATCTTCAAAGCGCTGCAGCAGCTTAGAAAACAGAATGGTAATCGAGCCGTTTAATATCTGTTCATAATATTTCTTTTTTTCCCTGTATTCTAAAAGCATGGACAACACATGGTTTTGAATATAGGGATCTTTTTTTGAGTCGATGAGCAGATAGGCGTTTTGGTTTTTGGTATAAAGGGTTTTATTGAAAAAAGCCGAAATCGCGTTGGTGTCTTTTAGGATATGATAAAAAATATCTTCAAACGTACTTCTGCGGATCAGAATGTTTAAAATAATACTCTCGTCAAATACGGAAATGGAATGGACAGAGCCGGGCGCCACCAGACAGAATTGTCCCTCGGTAAGCGTAATGGTCTTGTGTTCAATCTGCTGGATACAGGAGCCGGAAAGGACATAAATCAATTCAAACAGAAGGTGTTTATGGGAAAAAACCGGCGTATAGCGGTTATGTTTTGTAATAACAATATTGTTCCGGTCTTCGCCGCGAAAAAAGTTATCGTCGGAAATCACTGTGGGAAGAAACCCGCCGTCCACATCAGGCAGGATATGTTTCCGGTAAAAGGCATAGGACACGCCCATATCGTCAATCAACTGCTGGTAGGTTTTTCCCGCCTTTAAATATTCGTAATAATTTTTATATAAAATCTCGTCTTCGTTAAACGTATTCAATTCTTCCAATAATGCTTCTATGTCCAAACTGTCAATCCCTTTCTATGTTCGATTGTTTTTTACCTTATGATTTAATATAACAGAAAAGTCATAAAACATCAATAAAATTGACATCATTTTCCATAGCCTCTTTTCGCGAAAAAGATTAAAATAAAAGTATCTTAAAGAACGAGGTGAGAGTGCATGATTTCAAAAACGAAAGTGAAAAAATGGGTTGCTTTTGCAATGGCATTGTCGATGGTCATTACATCAATATCATTTTATACCTTTGCGGACGGAGCAGTTATGAAAAAAACAGATTACACCAGACATTCAAAGTATCTGTACCTGATATCACAGAGTACGAACAAAGTTGTTACAGTAAACGAGACGACGACGGATCTGACAGCCGACGGAGACCTTTCCATGCTCGATGATGTGGAGAGTATGCCGGATAATGCTTTGTTTGAGTTTGTTGATTCTACGGACAACCGGTTTGTGGGATACAAATCTTACCGGTCTGTATTTAATCATCAGGCAGTTTCGGCAAGAAGCGTCAATGAAGGAGGACTTCGCGCCAATGGTGGACAGTCCACGACCGGCTGGGAGGTAATGCGTTTTGAAAACGCGGGAGACGGCACTTATGCAATCAGGACAGCGAACGGCTACTCCAATGACGTCAGTCAGGGAGCTTATGTCCGGCTTGATGAAAATAATGAGCTGATTCCGGGAAATACCAATATTGCCGAAGCAGAAAAATTTATTGTAGTTTTTCCGGCGGGATACGAAGAAGATACTACCGGTGAAACTGCCAGTGGAGAAACAGGCACAAGCGGCGATGTGGAAAGACCGGCGGTTCCTTCAAATCACGATATTACATATGGGCAAAAGAGTATTACATTGACGTGGGAAACAGTACCAGATGCCGTATCTTATGAGATTTACCGCGCCAGTGGAAGATACAGCTCTTACGAAAAAATCGGAACGTCCGACACGACGACGTATACGGACAACGTGCCGGATTCTGTTTATAAATATTATTACAAAGTAGCGGCGGTCAATGCCGATGGAATTGTTTCAGAGCAGTCCGAAGCAATGGCGCCGGATATCAAGTTATTTGGAGATACGCTTCATTTATACAGTCCTACCGATGATGTGGATACCATCAACAGCCAGATTAAAGCAATTTCTGACGTGCAGATGAAAGCCTCTCTTTCAGAGTTTACCGACAACCGTTATGCGATTGTATTTAAACCGGGAGATTATAATATCAACACAGTCAATATCGGCTTTTACACACAGGTATTAGGACTTGGAAAGACACCGTATGAGACAAAAATCAGGAATATTAACGTAGATAAGAACGAAAGCGCAAATGTACTGATCAATTTTTGGAGAGGGATTGAAAACCTGTATGTTGAGGCCGGCAACGCCGCAACTGATGTAAAATATGGCGCTTCTCAGGCTGCGCCGATGAGGCGGCTTTATGTGAATGGAAGACTGAATTTAGACGATACCGGGACAGAAGCAAGCGGCGGATTTCTGGCGGACACCTATGTCACCGGACAGACCGGGTCGACATCTCAGCAGCAGTTCTTTGTACGAAACACGCATATGACAAATGGCTGGTTTGATTCGTGTTGGAATATGCTTTTTGTCGGGTGCTACAACGCTCCGATATCTACCACAGACTGGGCAAATACCAATTACAAGGCATATACAACGGTTGACCAGACGCCGGTTGTTCGTGAGAAACCATTCTTATATGTAGATGATAACGGAGAATATGAAGTGTTTGTTCCGGGACTTAGAAAGGACGCTTCCGATATATCATGGTCACAAAATGACATGGGAACAGGGAAATCAATTCATCTCAATGATTTCTATGTGGCAAAGGCGGATAGCGATAATGCCGAAACATTAAACGCAGCACTTCAGGCTGGAAAACATCTTCTATTTACGCCGGGAATTTATGAAATTGAAAAACCGTTAGAGGTCACCAATCCGGATACGGTTATTTTAGGACTTGGTCTGGCGACACTGATCTGCAGAAATACGGATACGGCGATTCGGGTTGCGGACGTTGACGGCGTAAGCGTCGCAGGACTGATTATTGAGGCAGGCGCGCAGGGCTCCGATACGCTGGTTGAGGTTGGTGCAGAAAATTCCGATGCAGACCACAGCGAGAATCCGGTGTTATTAAGCGATTTATTCTTCCGCGTCGGCGGTACAAGAATTGGCAAGACAGAAAAATGTCTGGAAATCAACAGTAACGACGTCATCGGCGATCATTTCTGGATTTGGCGGGCAGACCATGGCGCAGGAGCAAACTGGAGTGAAAGCACCGCGAAGAATGGTTTGGTTGTCAATGGAGATGACGTCACAGTTTACGGACTGTTTGTGGAACATTTCCAGCAGTATCAGACATTGTGGAATGGAGAGAACGGAAAAACTTACTTTTATCAGAGCGAGCTTCCGTATGACGTGCCGTATCAGAAAGACTGGATTGCGGACAATGGAGCGAACGGATATGCGTCTTATAAAGTGGCGGACAGCGTGCAGCACCATGAAGTGACGGGGCTTTGCATTTATGAAGTCTTTATTCATACCAAGGAATTTATAACGCTTGACAATGCGATTGAAGTATCCAATGGCACAAAAGTGCGCAATGCCTGTACGGTATCTTTCAGCGGCGGAAATTCAGATGGAAAAGGAACGATTACCCATATTGTAAACGGACAGGGAGGCTCCGTCGGCACCGGTGGAATTTCTCAGGCAGGTGCCAAAGTGGGAATTAACGGCTATTGCAACGATATGGACTTCTTAAGAGAAGAATTAAAGGGGCTGATTGACCGGTATCAGAATACACTTCGAGAGGAAGCTTCCAAGGAAGCATGGCAGGAATTTCAGGAGGCATTGACGAATGCGGAAGCTGTTTATGAAAATTCCGAATCGAGCCAGAATGATGTGCTCAATGCAGAAGACCGGCTGATTATCGCTTTTCAGTCTTTGGAGGCGGACAAAAGACAGCAGGAACCGCCGGTGGTTTCAAGCAAGAAGGGAATCGCAAGCTGGTACTATGCAAGCGGCAGTATTCCAAGCCAGAGAAATGTATCTGTGTTCAATCAAATCGGTGCGACATGGCTGTACAACTGGGGTGCAACAGAGCAGGTTGCCACAGAAGCAAAGGAAGCGGGACTGGAATATGTTCCGATGGTCTGGGGCGGAGGTTCTGTCAATGCTTCGGAAATTGAAAAACTGAAAGCCGGAGCGCAGTCGGGACTGTACAAAAACCTGTTGGCGTTCAACGAACCGGATTTAAGGGATCAATCGAATATGACAGTCGATCAGGCAATCGAACTTTGGCCGCAGTTGGAAACTACCGGTCTGCGTCTTGGAAGTCCGGCGGGAGCGGCTGTGGAGGACGCATGGGTAGACCAGTTTATGGCGCGTGCAAAAGAATTGGGATACCGGGTAGACTTCCTGACGCTGCACGTATATCAGGATTTCACCCACCCGGGTTCCGTAGAGTCTTTCCGGCAGGCATTGGAAAGACTGCATAATAAATATCAGATTCCTATCTGGATTACAGAAATCGGCAATGTCGATGTTTCTACACAGTGGCAGGGTTACCAACTGGCAAATCCGCTCTCTCATGAGCTGGCGGTCAAATATATTAAGGAAGTCGGAGAAATGCTGGAATCTTTAGACTATGTAGAACGTTATGCATGGTTCGTAGATTACTCTGATAATATTTCGGGAACGGCATATACCAGACTTTACGATATCAGCTCCGATACGCTGACAGAGGAAGGGCTGGCGTACAGATCCGTCGGAGCAAAGAAGGAAGAAGCGACAACCGCGCAGCCGACGACTGCGCAGAAAGAAACGACGACTGTGCGGACAGAGGCGACGACTATGCAGGGACAGCCGGATACCACGCAGAAACAGCCGTCGACCGGACAGACAGAACAGAGCGCGGTGCGGACAGACGGGACGACTTTACAGCCGGAAGGGGCAGGCCGGCAGGTACAGAGACCGGCAAGAGTAAAAGTAAAAGCCGCAGTGAAAAAGAAATCGGCTAAAAAAGTAAGGCTGACGCTGAAGAAAAAATTGAAGTCTGCGACCGGATACCAGATTCGTTTCTTTAAAACACGAAAGAACGCGAAGAAAAACAAAAAAGCCATTGTAAAAATCAAATATCGCAAAAATAAAAAGAAGTTCACTGTAAAACATAAGAAGCTGAAAAAGAAAAAGACGCTGTTTGTACGTGTGCGGGGATATTTGAAAGCAGATGGAAAAGTTTATTACAGTAAAAAGTGGTCTGCGGTCAGAAAAGTAAAAATAAAATAGAAACCTGACCGCAAACAGGCGGCAGATAAATAATTATGAAAAAAACTTCCATACTATCAGGTATGGAGGTTTTTTTATGGATCAAATTAAAGAATATGGACAGACGGAATTAAATCAAAACAGAAAAGATAAAAGTATTCATCTGCTGAGCATTATTGGGGAAATTGAGGGACACGAGCAGCTTGCTTCGGGCATGAAGGCGACAAAGTACGAACATATTTTACCGCAACTGGCAAAAGTAGAGGACGATGATGAAACGGACGGCGTGCTGGTGATTTTAAATACTGTGGGAGGAGATGTGGAATGTGGGCTTGCGATTGCGGAAATGATTGCGGGCCTGAGCAAGCCGACGGTTTCTCTGGTGCTGGGCGGAAGTCATTCCATTGGGATTCCACTGGCGGTGGCGACGGACTATTCGTTCATTGTGCCGACTGGCACTTATAGACAAGTATATAAAAATGGTTAAAAAATAATAAAAATTTTATTGTCCTTATCAACCTCAATTCTATTTATAACAGATTGCCACAATATCCGCTTTTCTTCTTTGCTTAATCCATTATATATATCTTTCCAGTTTCCACTTAACAGTTTTTTCATGTTGTCAATCTTTGCAGGAGAAGACACAGGAGCCGGAACTTCAAGATCATCAATCTGTTTTTGATAATTTTCAAAATCCTGTTTATATTTGTCTAAATCAATAAATCCATTTACATATAAATCATTCAGCCGGGATTGCTTTTCTTTTAGGACAGCAGCAGTTTTTGTTATTTTGCTATTTTTAATTAGTTTCTGTTGGACTTCAAAATCAACGATATATTCATCAATTTGTTTTTCAATATTCTCCAGAAGATATTTTTCTATTACTCTCTCGTTAATCATATTTCTATGTTCACATTGCCATCTTTCAACCGCCTTATTGCACCGATAGTAAGTATTGATTTTTAATTCTCCATCTTGTGTTTTGTAGCGTGGATGCGCAGCAGTCATAGCACCACCACAGCATCTACATTTTATCATACCGGCAAATATTTTTTCTCTGCCAACTTTGCTAGGCTTTACCGCATTTTCTTTACTTATTTTCTGCACTTCATCAAATAATTCTTTTGACATAATCGGCTTGCACCAATTAGGATTTCCCCGATATTCTCCAATAGCAATAGTATTTGCCAAAATGTGCCTAAAGGTAGTTTCAGACCACATAACGCCATATTTGTTATAAACGTATGCCCTAGTTCCATGCTTGCTTCTATGAGTTTTAAAATGTTCAAACGCATCAACAACAATATCTGCCATTTCTTCATCTACCACAGGATATTTGTTTACATTTTTAATCCAGCAAGGCAGCCGGCTTGTGATGATTTGCCCCATTGCTACTTTATGCTCAAGCACATATTTAATACGTTCACTGGTCCTATCAGCCTCATCTTGTGCAACCGATAATTTGATATTTAATTGTAACCGTCCATTTGCTGTGGCGGTTTCGTACCGTTCTGTTGTAGTTGCCCATACTACATTATGCTTTTCCAATATTTCCTGTATTTTATAAAAATCGGCAATGTTCCTTGTCCATCGGTCAAGACATTTAAAAACAATCACTTCTATTTTGTCATTTTGAACATCTTCAAGCATCCTCTGAAATTGTTTTCTATTTTTCAATTTTTTTCGAGCGGTCGTTCCTTCATCTGCGTAGATATCCACAATGTCCATATTATGACGTTTTGCAAAATCTAACAAATCGGCTTTTTGACTTTCCAGTGTATCTCCGTACTTAACCTGTTCTTCTGTACTGCATCGAATATATAAAGCAGCCTTTTTATAACATAATTCTTGATAAAAATACATCTTTGAGACCTTCCTTGTATAAAAAATAAGCCTATACAAACAGTAAGGCTTATGGTATAATTCAACTGTCTAGGAAGAATTATACAGCCTTTTGGATTGTGTAATCGCCGCTCTGTGAAAGCAGGGCGGTTTTTTATTTATTCTGTAACGTCATTTGGATTAGGTTTCGTAATCCTAATTTTTAAATTACAGCCAAGAGTTTTTGCATCACGACCGGTAACATAAAAGTCTACGATTTCAATATTGCAGTCAGAATATTTTTCAGTAATTTCTTTTGCTAATTCAGCACTCAAATTTCCTATGTCTGCCGAATTTTTCTTATTAACAACTCTGTAAGCAGGCTTTAAGTCAAACAGGTACGGCACTAAAATCAATGTGTCTCTATAGGATAATTCTTCTAAAGCTCTTTGTCTGTATGAATAAGGACCAGTCTCACACTCATATGTAACGCCGACAACCTTTGTATGAAATTCAGTGACTATAATCAAATTACTATCATCAGAAGTATTATCAGAATTTATAGAGTTTTGTTGATCTGTGTTTTTAATAGGTCTGCATGACTGTATTATATCAACAATCCAACCAATTCCAAATAAACCACATGTAAATAGATAAATAATACCTAGGACATATTGCTTTTTGTAAAAACGATAGCCTCCTAACCACCCTAAAAAAATAGCAATTATAACTTGTTTGCTTTGCTCTTGCATTTGTATACCTCCATATTTAATTTATAGTAAAAAATATATAATAATATCCACGCCCAGCCTTGCATATTGCAGCAGGAAAGGTAGTGGGATTATGATAAAAAAATACATAAGATATGAAAATAATGAGGTTTATGCCATATATTACACAAAATCAAAAATCATATATTACAATTTGAATTTTAACGGTAATACGGAAATTATAGTGTTTATGTAATATAAAAGGCTGGGGGATAAAACAAACCTACAATTTAAACATCAAATGTATTATTTTGCATAAAATAATTGACTTTCTCTTTCTCTATTTATTTGCTATAATATATTTAACAAGAGAGCCAGAAGCTAGATGTCCCTAGCCACTGGTGAACAAGTTTATTATTTGAAATAACGCCCTAAATCACCAGTCAGAGGGCGTTATTTTTTTGTGTTGAAGACTTTCATAAATATTCCGATGATTGGTATATCGCCCCTCAGGTTTCCCAATTAAATACATTATAGCAGATATTTTACTTTTTTATTGTTCCATAATATTCCACTTTTATCCGGCATTTTCTTCTGTATCTACTGGTGGGTAGAGTGTCTCTAATTTATCCGGTGTTCTCGGAACTTTATCATATGCGGAATCAGCATTATTCATTAAAAATTTATTTTTAAAATGTTCTATAAGAGCAGTTCTTATACGTACATCTAAATCGAAGTATACTTTTAAAAACTCTATATCTAATGCAGTAGCGTTATGTTGTCTGGCAAATTCATCAAGACTGAAAGTATCAGATTTTGCAAACATCTCACCAGTCCCATTTCTTAACCATTCTTCATTTACATTAAATTCTCTACAAATCAATGAAATAACAGCGTCAATAGGTTCATTACGCCCGCTTTCATATGTAGCAATCGTATTCCTCTTTATTCCAATACGTTCTGAAAATTCTTGTTGTGTTAAGTCTAAATTTTTTCGTAACTGCTTAATACGTTCGTTCATTTTATTACCTCCTCACACAAACAAATATATCAAAGCAATGTCGCAATGTCAACAAAAAGTCGCAAAAGCACAAAAAAGTTATTGACAAGTGGTATTATGCGACGTATAATGTTCGCATAATCACAGAAAGGAGTTGAGAACAATGGCAGGAAATGAAAACACAACAAATGCAGCAGTTGAAACAATCGTAGATGCTGAATACAAACAAGAAGCCGAAGCGGTTATCACTGAATTGTTAAGTGAACTTGATCAAAATCAGGTAAAAGAAATGATTTCATTTGCACAGGGAATGAGGTTTGCCAGTTCGATAGATAAAACAAATCATAGTGCATAACAAATGATTTTGTGAGGACAATAAGAACTATTGAATAAATCAGTAGAGGGAAAGTTATGGAAGCAAATGAACTTACAACAAATACGATTGATGTTAAAAAATTTTTTGAAACGCTGGCAATGATATTAAGCGAACGAGATGAACAAATCATTGTAAAGGTCAAAGAAATAAAGAAAATCAATGCTGAAAAAAGTGCATAAATAAAGAAGCAATGCCGTAAACATTGCTTCTTCAAAAAGGTTTAAAAATAATTTAAAAAGTCAAATTGAAACCTATTAAAATTATAGCATTTTTAAGCCTTTTTGTCAATGAAAAAGACTGATGAAACGCCGATGAAATGGGCGTTTGGCAGTTCTTCAAACTATTAAATTTAGGACTTACAGGAAGGTGGAGAAATATGCCATATTATAAAACTACGATAGTACAGGGAAAATGTATCGAGGTCGTCAAGCATCATGGAAAAAGAATAGTCCATGAAGGCCCTCGACAAAAAAGGCATAAACCTACTCCGGAAGAAATGGCAGCAGTCAATGAGAGAAATGCTATCCGAAAGTTGACACAGATTTTAAATGCTAACTTTACCGAAGGTGATCATTGGTTGACTTTGACATATCCGAAATATTACAAGCCAAATCCGGAGGATGCAAAGAGAGACGTAAAAAGGCTTCTGAAAAAATTAAGAAAAGAATATCGAAGGCATGGAACAGTTTTTAAATATGTATGGGTGAAAGAATATGTGAAATCAAACATACATCACCATTTAGTACTTACAAACCCGGAACATATGGACTTTTTAAAGTCCATCCGAAAATACTGGTCATTTGGAACACATGATAAAACATTATATTCGGTGGAATACAGTAAATTAGCAGAATACATAGTTAAGGAAACATCGAAAACATTCAAAGAGAAAGAGGCAGGAAGTAAACAAAGGTATAGTTGCAGCAGGAATATGATTCGACCTGTTCCGGTTACGGAATTGATTAGCAGGGCAGATGGCTGGAGAGAAATTCCAAGAGCAATTAAAGGGTACTTTATCCCAAAGGCAACTATATTTAACGGAATTGATTGCTATGGATACAAAATACAAAAATATATGCTGGTCAGCCTTCAGGGGAATGCGCCGCCACCGTACATAATGAGCATGGAAGAATTAAAGAGGTGGCAGGAGGAAAAGAAAATCTACGAAAGGACATGTAAAAATGGCCAGTGAACAAAAAATATTGTGTGGAGACAGTTATAAATTGATTAAGGACATTGGCAATCATAGCGTAGATTTAATTATGACTGATCCGCCGTATGAAATAAAAAAGACAAAAGCAGGTGGAAGTAGTAATCTCGCAAGGTCAATTCAAAAAATGAATGACGAATTAGAACAGGAAAATATAACTGCCGGAATAAATGAAACAATACTAGATGATTTTATGCGGATTATGAAAAAACCTAATATTTATATCTGGTGCAACGCTGAACAAATACCAATGTATATTAACTTTTTTGTAAATAAGCATTGCTGTAAAATGGATATTTTAATTTGGCAAAAGACAAATGCGGCGCCGACTTTTAACAATAAATATCTGACAGACAAAGAATATTGTTTGTATTTCCGTAGGGGGGGGGTACTGCCAGCCTAAAACATATTTGGAAGCGAAAACAGTATATACACAGCCTATCAATATTTATGACAAAAAATCATACAAGCATCCAACCGTCAAACCGCTTAACATTATTAAGACAGTAATATCCAACAGTACCAAACCCGGTGATGTTGTATGTGATCCATTTATGGGAACTGGAACGACTGGGGTAGCGTGTAAGGAATTAGACTTAAATTTTATTGGTATGGAAATAAGCAAAAAGTGGTTTAAGATATCGCAGGAAAGAATACATAATACAGCAGTTAGCAACACAAACAATAAGCAAACGACTATATATGACTTTTATTGATTTCGTTTGAGGAAAGATAGGAGGATTTATGAAGTTATCAAAAAAACATAATAAAAAATGCAGTGATACAATGCTGGAAATCGCAATTATCACTGCTTTGGCAGCAGTATTTATCGCAATTCTGATAATTATATGGATTGATTTAATTATTGGATTAAAAATTCTTGGAACAGCCTTGACAGTGCTGATAGCAGCAGTGGTCATAACAATAGCAACAAAGGAGGATAACCAAAATGGAACAGGAAAATAAAAAATTAGTATATGTTGCAACCCCATACAGAGCAAAAAATATTATACAGAAGATAAAGCACATCAGATATGCGAAAAAGGTAACTTTAGAAGTGCTATTAAAAGGATATGTGCCGGTTACGCCGCATTTGTATTTGGCAAGGGTGTTAAATGACAAATATCCGGACGAAAGAGCATTAGGATTAGAAACAGGGCAGCAGTTATTACTACATTGCGATTGCATTGTTGTTGGTATTCAATATGGAATATCAAAAGGCATGGATGAAGAAATTAATTTAGCGCAAAAAAACAATATACCTATAAGATTACTTGAAAGAGAAGTCAGAAAGCGCGATGAAAAAAAACAGAAACTTGAAGCAGATATTGTCGACATGAAAGTAAACCAGCAGGAAAGAGTAAAAAGAAAGGCAAACAGAAAAATGGCAAAAGTTTATATGAAAAAAGCCTTTAAATATATGCTTTAGGAGGACAACAGTGAAAATACTAAATAGTGAATTGATTAGAAGACTGCTTAATAAGAAACGTAACCATATTAAGAATTGTAAACATATGTGTTTATGGTGTAAATACTTTAGAAATTGTGAATGGGAGGAATGTGATGAATAATAAGCAATTAACAAAAAAGGTAGAACTAAACAGAAAAAGATACAGGGAATTGAAAAAACTGGATCATAACCAGATGCAGAATTTTATATCTAACATTTATTTGGAAGGTTATAGGGAAGGACTAAAGGGCAGCAGTTCCGTACGCCCGGAGGATATCTATACGGTTTTAATTGCGACAAAGGGAATCGGAGAGGGAAAAGCACAGGCGGCGATGGAAAAGATTACGCCTTTATTTGAAGTTTTGCAAGGCAACGAAAAGGAGTAAGCAATGATTAAATGTGATAAATGCAAGCGAAATTTAAGTTATCAGGAAAAACAGGCATCATGGCACCTAGTCTTACAGACAGACACACTCCAGACATTTAATGAAATTGATTTATGTCCTAGATGTATAGATGAAGTTACAAGGCTATTAACGGAAAGGAGTAAAGATGAAGGAAATAACGCAGGCAATATTAAGGTATCAAACAATTAGTAAAAAAGGCGGAAAATCCTATCATAAAAATCATCGGGTAATGTGTGACATCGAAAAATCCGAAAGAATCATGTCTTACATAAATGTAAACGGAGTTAAATCAGGAGAGATATATATTACTGCGAAAGGAACAATATTTCTAAAAGTCAATGATGAAATTTTCTTGCCAAGTCATTTTGATAATGGAGTAGTTAGACCAATTGAAGATAATTTACTTGATTTTGCAGCAGGGCAGGAAAATATAAAAGATTATATAGCAAAACGTGATCCTAAAACATATTTAAAATTTTTCAATGATGTAGAAGAAATGGAGGAATAGAAAATGGCACAGGATTTGGGAAAATCAACAAAAAAACTGATATTAACTACGATTGATGAAGTTTTTAACAAAATGAATAGTATTAACTGGATAGATAGGCATCGGATTATGCAGGAGGAAGCGTTTAAGAATACAGAAACATTGCTGTATGGTTATAATGCGCTAAAAGAACATCTGGCAAATGAAGATGAATATTTGGAGATGGCTTTTAAAGGCAAATCAAAAAGCATAACATCTTATACAAAAAACAGTTTTACTACGCAAACTGATGATGAAATTATGGCTGCGAGGTTAGATAGTTACAATCGTTCTAAATCAGATGTCAAGCGAATTGAAACAGCTCTGAAATCAATCCGGAATGAAAAAGGCTATAAAATCATTGAAATTAGATATTTTACAAAATCGCCAAGCGGTGAAATTTACAAGTGGGAAGAAATCGCAGAAATGCTGGCAGGGACAAATGGATTTAGTAGGGATTTGCATGAAAAAACTGTAAGGACAATAAAAAACAAATTGATTAAACAAATGGCTGTGCTAATTTTTGGATCAGATGCGCTTTGATATTTGACAGGTCAGAAGGAGGAATAAATGTACAGAGGATTTTCAATCTTTGAAAAAAAATGGGTATATGGATTTTTATTTATAGCAGAGGACATGAAGGGCAAAAAGCAATATCAGATTTTGCGACCGGATTATTTTATTGGGCTATACAAAATGCATGTTGTTAATCCGGAAACTGTGGAAAGTTATGTTAATTATGATGATAGTAATGGCAATCCGATTTATGAAAATGACACTGTGATAATAGATGAATTGGAATGTTATGGAGGGAATATGAAACAGGCAGCAGGAAAAGCAGTGATATATAAAGGCATGGCATGTTTGAAGATTAAAAAGAAATATATGCCGGCTGAAAATCCAGAGGCGGTGATTGGTGAAGATGTTTATATCCCATTATATAGAATAAGAAAAATATATAGGATAATAAATACGGATAAAATAAATTCAATGTCAAGGGAAGTTTAGTAGAGGAGGATTAAGAATGAATAACAAAATGAGGTAAAGAAAAGATGAAGATAGGACTAATAGATGTTGACGGACACAATTTTCCAAATTTGCCATTGATGAAAATATCAGCGTATCATAAACAGCAGGGTGATAGCGTGGAATGGTATGAGCCCTTATGGAGCGGTCACATGGATAAAGTATACGTATCCAAAGTATTCAGCAATACCCCTGATTATCAATATTATATCAATGCAGATAAAGTCATTAAGGGCGGAAGCGGATATGCCATATCACTTGTAAACGGAAAAAAGTGTATGACAAGTCAAAAGATGGAAGTCTTCCAGCGGAGATTGAAACCATATATCCGGATTATTCGATATATTATGATTTACTTCCGGAAGTCAAAAATACTGCATATGGATTTCTTACTAGAGGCTGTCCGAGAGGTTGTAATTTTTGCCATGTTGCGAGTAAAGAGGGGAAATGCTCCGTTAAGGTTGCCGATTTAAATACATTTTGGCGGGGACAAAAAAATATCGTATTACTTGATCCTAATATTACAGCTTGCAGGGATTGGAAAGGATTATTTATGCAGCTAATTGACAGTAAGGCATGGGTTGATTTTTCTCAAGGTCTTGATATTCGCATGATGAACGAGGAAAAGACAGAAATGATTAAGCAAATGCGAATTAAAAATATTCATTTTGCATGGGACAAGTATGAGGATAAAGATATTGTAATACCTAAATTTAGAATGTTTAAAAATGCTACGGGTTGGGATAAGCGAAAACTTACAGTATATGTTCTTGTTAATTTTGATACAACCATCGAGCAGGATTTAGAACGAATTTATACATTGAGAGATTTAGGTTATTGGCCTTTTGTGATGGTATATAACAAACACAAATTACCGCCGAGACATTATGCGAAGCAATTACAGAGGTGGGTAAACATGAAAGCGGTATTTGAAACAGTCGAGACATTTGAAGAATATTTGGATAAATAATCGAGCAATATGTAAAAAATAATGACTGGTAGTCAAGATTGCTTGATTTGTGACAGATACCGACAGGCTTATTGATAATTATTAGGAGGAGGCTCAAATGAAGTATAGTGAGGAGATGTATTTAGGTAGTGGTATCTATGATATATGCGAAGAAGAAAAAAATCACAAGGAAAAAATAGTGAAATGTAAGAAAGAACACGAATGCGCATTCTGTGGCAATAAAATTTCAAGCGGAGAAAAAGCACTATATGAAACGGCTTTTGTGTATGGAGCACCAGCAAGCACATATACATGCTTAAAATGTGTAGAAGAATGGCTCGAAGAATCAGGACAGGTAGAACAGGAGGAACATAAACATGAAATGTTATAAATGCGGAATTGGCATAGAAAGTGGGAGAAGTTTCATCCCGATTGAACAATCGGGAACACCAGACAGAAAATGGTGTTGTGTAAATTGTGCTAATTTAGTGCAGCGACAACAGGCGAAAAATGCACTTGGTAAAGAAGCACTTGAAATATCAAGAATATTTGATGCGGACTTTTTGAAAGACTAATAGCAGAAAAAGGCAATCTTATTGTGATAGATGAGGACAGAAACTAGATTGGAGTGAGATTTGATGAATAGAAAAGAAACCACTAAATTCTTAACGAATTTGCTAGAGGATAGACTATCAGACAGAAAATATTATGCAAAAGAGGTCACGTTGGACTATGGAACAATGCATCCAAAAAGAGTTGATGTGATGCAGTTTATTCCAGAAGGTGTTACATACATGAGCGACATAGAAAAAGGTAAATTCATATGTTACGAAATTAAATCTTGTATTCAGGATGTATACAGTGGAAATGGGTTGAGATTTTACGGGGAACAAAATTATATCGTGACTACAATGGAAACCTACAAAAAACTAATACCAGATTTAAATAATGATAAGTTTTTTAAGTATTTAATAGAAAATTATCCGGAAAGCAATGTCAATATCGGAGTGATGGTAGCAGTTCCATATGGGACAGACTTGAAAGATACAGATGCAATTTACAGTGAGTTTGAAAATCCTACTGCACTCAATGAAAATAGACATTGGAAGTTGCATATTATTCAAAACAGTAATACGGGAAGAAGAACGAGATCAATGAACGAATTGCTTTTTTGTATGCTACGTTCCAAACATAATAAAACATCTATGAAATAGGAGGATTAAATGATACCTAATCACATAGCAGAAAATGAAATTGGTTGTTACAACTGCACACGTTGGAGAACAACTAGTATTTTATGTAAATCATGTCAGGCATTTTCTAATTTTAAAAACATTGATACTTTGAATAAAGAATTGCAAGAAAAAGGGCTTGATTATTTATGCGTATCTAGTATAGAAGATTTGAGAAAAAGAGAGGGGAGGGTTAAATGATAGACCAAATTACTAAAATTGAAGCAAGAAAGAACATTAAAGAATTTAAAAATACACTATACAATCAGTTATCTAAAGATGTTAATCGGGCAATACGATGGATAAAAAAGCATAAGAAAAAATGAGGTTGTAGTTGAGGAGGTAAAGAATGCTGACATTACCGATTAAAAAGAAATGGTTTGATATGATTTTAAATGGAGAGAAAAAAGAGGAATACAGGGAAATCAAGCCTTATTACGCTATACGATTTCAACATTTGTGGCAAGGCAGTTTGATTGATGGAGAGGCTACGAGAGAGATTTGTTTTAGAAACGGTTATTCCTCAAATAGTCCTTCATTTATTGCAACGTGTTCCTTGTCAATCGGGACAGGTAAAAAAGAATGGGGCGCAGAGCCAGAAGAATTATATTATGTATTAAAAATATTAGAGGTTGAGGAGGTAAGAAATGAGACTGATTGACGCAGAAAAACTAATAAAAAGTATAGAAGAACATTCGTATTCAATTTTACGAAAAAATAACAGTATTGAAAAAGGCATGACGCTTATCGGAATTAAACAATGTTTAGAGAAACAACCTACTGTTGACAATGAACCTGTGAAGCATGGGCATTGGATTGGCGATAGGGGTAAAAATAGAGGAATGATTATAAAAATTGATGAAGATGGAGTTCCTAGTTGTAGTTGTTATTGTAGTGTATGTGGGGTTTGGCTTGTTGGAAGTGATGAATGTTCACCCGTCGGAAGATACTGCCCGAACTGCGGTGCAAAAATGGAATAGGCAGCAGGACTATAAAAATATGACTGGAGGATAGAAATGAGATCACAGAACGCAAGAGTAGGTATAAATATCAATGGATGTAATTTAACAACATACAGCAGACTATCCAAGAAGTGTAGGAAGTGTATGTATAAAAATGATTGTAAAACAAAGAAACTTGAAGCGGTAGCAATCATGCCAATACAAGCAGAAATAAGTCCAAGCAATAGATTGGGAATAACAGCGCAGGCAGCGGCAGAAAGCTTTAAAAGACTGAATGAAGTATTAAAAATAAACACTTGACAACACGCCCGATTTGTCGCCCTTCACTTTTCCTTTTAACTGTGTTATACTTCTTATAATTAAATATGATTTAAAATAAACTGCGTTCCAATAGGTATATTAAAATAATGGCGCAGTTTTTTTAATTGGAGGAAGCAATGTTAAAAAAATATTGTAATCATCCGGGTTGCAATACTTTGATAGATTATAATGAAAAGTATTGTCAAAAGCACAAGAAAACAGCCAGAGCAGACCAAAAAGAATATGATATGTATATGCGAGATAAAGAGGCAAAAAAATTCTATAACAGTAAAGCATGGAAGATTATTAGAAGA
This sequence comes from uncultured Lachnospiraceae bacterium, assembly GCA_947631665.1. Lineage (GTDB taxonomy): Bacteria > Bacillota > Clostridia > Lachnospirales > Lachnospiraceae > Eubacterium_G. Next base: position 36,180 of record CANRMF010000005.1, read on the forward strand.
AAAGCATTGATAAAGCAACAAGGGATAGATGTATATCTCTATGTCACGCAAGGAAAGATAGTGACAGCAGAGCATGTACATCATATAGTAGAACGCAGCGAGGATGCAAGCAAAGCATTAGACATAGACAATCTCATATGTTTAAGCGGCAGCAGTCATTCAATGATAAGCAAGTTGTATAAACAATCGCCAGAGCAGAAAAAAGCCACGCAAAAATTATTGCGTGATGTTTTGAAAAAATATTATAAAATGACTGCCCAAAGGGGGTATTAAAAAGTTTAAAGGTCTTTTCTAAAGACCGCACCCCCCCTAATTCTTTGCAAAAACTCCCCAAATGAAAATTTTTTTAAAGTAAAAAAGGAGGTATTTTTATGGCAGGGCGAAGAAGGCAACCAATAGATCTAATAGTAGCCAATGGGCGGAAACATCTAACAATACAGGAATATGCCGACAGAAAAAACAAAGAAGTTATTGCCCCAAATGACAATATAAAAGCACCGTCTTTTTTAACTAAAAAAGAGCAAAAAAAATTTGATGAAATTGCAGAGATTTTAATAAACATAAATATAATGTCAAACTTGGATTGTGATATATTGGCAAGATACATACAAATGCAGAGTGAGTACGAAAAAATAACAAAGCAGATCAATAAAATTAAATTTCGTGCTGATAAAAAGTTAGATATTGCATCTGATTTGCAGATTGCCCAACAGACAGGAGAGTTTTTTATGCTGTCGAAACTGCAAATAAAATACATGAAAGCGTGTAACGAGTGTGCAAGAGAGTTAGGATTAACTATATCAAGCAGATGTAAACTTGTAGTGCCGCCAAAACAGGATGACAAACCAGTCAATAAATTTTTACAGACAGGTTAGTAAAATATGGCACGCAGAGTATTCAAAAGTGATCCGGAAGACTTGGTTACACGTTTTTGCGAGAAAAATGTAAAAAACAAAAAAGAATTTGGATTAGATGCTAGACTTGCCTTTAAAAGACATCTTAATGATATGAAAAGGCAGGGAACAAAAAGTTTCCCTTATGTTTTTAAATGGGAAGAAGCCGAAAAGGTTATCGACTTTGCCAATAAATTAACGATAGTACAAGGAAAAATAGAACAAAAATTTGAATGCAGAGGCTTCCAAATATTTATTATTGGGAGCCTTTTTGGTTGGAGGCATAAAGATACAGATGCCAGAAGATTTACGGATAGTTACGTGCAACTTTCAAGGAAACAATCAAAAAGCATATTAAATGGAATTTTGGCTATGTATTGTTCAAATTTTGAAGGATACAAAAATGGTCAAATTTATTGTACTGCAACAAAAGCAGACCAAGCAAAAATAGTTTTGAAGGAAATTATCAAGTTTATTAAAGCGGATAAGGATTTAGAAGAACTGTTTGACATAAAAGAATATAACAATGAAATTACAGCATTATTAACTGATAGTACAATTAAGGCATTAGGTCGTGATACTGGTACAATAGATGGTTTTATGCCTTACTTGGGAATTGTTGACGAATACCACGCACACAAGGATAACCAGATGTACAAATTGCTGGAAGGTGGAACAGGAACGCAGTTATCCTATTTGATTTCCGTCATAACTACAGCAGGATTTAATGTAAATGGCCCTTGCTATGAATTATATAAATATTGCCAAAGAGTGTTAAGAGGGATTGATGTAAATGAAGGTCAGTTTATATATATCGCTCAAATGGATGAAGGCGATGATATATTTGATCCTAAAAATTGGATAAAATGTTGCCCTTTGACTGGAAATGATAAGGATTTAATGAAGAATATGCAGCAGACAGCCATTAAAGCTAAAAGCATGGGAGGTAAGGAATTGTTGGACTTCATGACAAAAAGGCTTAACATATGGGTACAATCCTATGAAAATTCATATATATCCCTTGAAAAATGGGAAAGAAATGCCACAGCAAAGACATTGGATGACATGAGGGGGAAAAAGGCTATATGCGGATTAGATTTGTCCTCCGGCGGTGATTTAACAAGTCTTGTACTGGAATTTTTGTATAATGATGAAAACAAAAATAAAAAATACTATCTTTACAGTCATAGTTTTATCCCCAAAGCACGAATGCAGGAACATATGAAGCTGGAAGATAATGCGCCATATGAGATATGGGCAAGGGCAGGGTTATTAACACCGACTACCGCTGCCGCTGGAATTAAGACTGATTACAAAACAATAATCAGTCATTTGAAAAATCTAGTCGATACTTATGATATAGATTTAGAGGCAATAGCCTATGATCCTCATAACGCAAGTGCATTCCTTGTAGATCTAGAGGATTTTGGAGTTGATTTAATAGAAATTAAACAATCAGCACGAAGCCTCAATGATGCCACAAAGGATTTTAAATTAGAGGTTGAAGCACAGAATATGGAGTACAACGAAGATAATAAATTATTAACACGCTCCATAAATGATGCTATATTATCTGCCCCGAACAGTTTCGGAGAGCAAAAAATTGATAAAATGACACAAAAAAATAGAATAGACCCGGTAGATGCTGCTATATGTGCGCATAAGGTGGCAATGGGAACAGAAGTAGATGATATCGACATCAACGCAGCAGTTGATGCCTTTTTAAATTTGTAGAGTAGATAGGAGGAGTTAAGATTGAATGTAGTTAGCAGAATCCGAAAAATGGCTGATAACAGCACATTATTTAGACCAACAGCAAGTTTGAATGATGAGCAATTTGCAAAATGGTTAGGGATATCAAGCGTTCCGTATAGTCAACGCAGCGAAGTTACATATTTCACATGCTTAAAACTACTGGCTGAAACATTAGCGAAAATGCCGATTAAATATTATAACGCAGATAAGACTATTGCAGCAGATGATGATGTGTACAAATTGTTAAAATACAGACCAAACAAAAACATGACACCTACGGCGTTTTTATTCGCATTGGAAAACAATAGAAATCATTTCGGAAACGGATACGCATATATTCACAGATATCTTAATCGTGAGAAATATGGCGGCACAATGGGAATAGAAGGACTATATATCATGCAGAGTGATTGCGTCACACAAATTGTAGACGATAAAGGAATATTTAAAAACAAAGGCGATATCTGGTATTGGTATCAGGATCCATTAAGTGGGGAAAGTTACTTTTTTAAAGCAGATGAAGTGATACATGTTAAAACAAGCCATACGTTTAACGGATTAACAGGATTGCCGGTTACTCAAATATTAAAAACAACACTTGAAGGAGCTTTAGAAAGTCAAAACTTCATGAATAATTTGTACAAGCAGGGATTAACTGCAAGAGCAACCTTACAATATACAGGTGATTTGGATAAGAAAAAGGAAAAAAAGTTAGTTGAAAAATTTGAGCAATATACAACAGGAGCGAATAATGCCGGGAAATTTATTCCAATTCCGATAGGAATGGAAATAAAACCTTTGAGCATATCGCTTACAGATAGCCAGTTTTTTGAGTTAAAAAAATATTCTGCATTGCAAATCGCAGCGGCTATGGGAATTAAACCAAATCAAATAAACGATTATGAGAAGTCAAGTTACAATTCATCAGAAATGCAAAACTTGACTTTTTATATTGATACAATGCAAGTCATTTTAAAGCAGTACGAGGAAGAATTTAACTATAAACTTCAAGATGAAACTGCAAGAAATGAAGGCAGGTATTACAAATTTAATGAAAAGGTTATCCTACGCACAACCGCCCAACAGCAGCAGATTGTTGAATGTGGCTATATTCAAAATGGAGTTAAAAAGCCAAACGAGGTTAGAAATGACCTCGATTTGCCGAAAGCAGAAGGCGGAGATGTGTTGATGTGTAATGGCAACTATAAACCAATCACAGCAGTTAGAGAGGAGGAATAGGACAATGGCTAATACATTAGTATTGGGTGAAAACAACAAAATTGAAATTAAAAATCAAACAGACGAGAGCGCCGAGTTATATTTCTACGGAGATATATGCGCCGAAAATTGGCAAAGCGAATGGTACAAAGACGATCAAGCCCCTAGTGATGTGGCAGATTTTTTAAGTCAATTAGATGGAGTGTCAACGGTATATGTTCATTTTAACAGCGGCGGTGGCTCTGTAACAGGAGGTATAGCGATTAAAAATCTGCTGAAAGCGCATCCGGCCAGAATGATAGGCTATGTAGACGGAATGGCGGCGAGTATTGCCGGCGTCATTTTAATGGCGTGCGATGAAATACACGTTTATAACTCAAGCATATTCATGATGCACAAACCAATGTCATATGTAGTCGGGAATGCCGATGATATGGAAAAAGAGATTGAAGTGCTGAACAAATGTCAGGAAGCTATTACAAAAACGTTTCTTGAGAAAGTAAAAGATGGAATTGAAGAAAGCACAATTACGGATATGATCAATGATGAAACATGGCTTACGGGGGAACAACTGCCGGATTATTTTAAAAATATAATTGTCGAAGAAAGTACACAGGCAGCGGCAGCAGTTGACAGTAATTTCTTTGACAAATATAAAAATGTGCCGGAGTATATTAGGAAAAATCAAAATATAAACCAAACAGCAGTAACACGAGAAGAAATACAGAAAATGATTGATAATGCAATCAGCCGGCAGGAAGAAAAAAATAATCAGGCTGAAAGCGAAAAAATCAAATCAGAAATATTAGACGAATTAGATTTAATCTAGTTCGTTTTTTTATTTATTTTATATTTTTTTAAGGAGGATTTTTTAAAATGAGCAGAGAGTTAATGGATTTGTTTGCAAAGATTAACAAAAAGAAGCAGGAAGTCAAAGACTTTATCGCACAGGATAAGGTGGAGGAAGCAAAAGAGGCAAAGAAAGAATTGGAAACAATGCAGGAGAAATTTAACATCTTGTTTGAAATTGAGGGAGATGAAGAAGAAGCTGCAAAAAACAAAATCAAGGCAAAGGCAAAAAACAGCGGTGAAAAGAAAGAGAAAAACATTGTAGCAGCCTGTATCAATTTGGTTAAGGCACGTTTAAAAAATGAGCCGGCCGCAAAAGAAGATTTAGAGGCATATGATGCGCTGAATGAAACAACAGAGGAAGAAGGCGCAATTTTAGTTCCACAGGATATCAGAACTGAAATTAAAGAGTTAAGACGATCAGAAGATGCGCTGGAAACTCTTGTTAATGTGGAAAATGTCACTACGCTTTCCGGCAGCAGAGTGATTGAAAAAAATGCCGATTCAGTTCCGTTTGACAACGTGGAAGAAGCGGCAGAATTTCCGGAAACAGATGAGCCGAAATTTGAAAAGGTGGAATACAAGGTTAAAAAGAAAGGCGGAATATTAAAGGTCACCAGAGAACTTTTAGAAGATGCAGCCGAAAATGTAATGGCATATCTGAAGAAATGGATTGCAAAGAAACAGAAAGCAACACGAAACGCTTTGATTATTAAAGCAATTAACACAATCACAGAGGGTAAGGAAGTATTGCTGGAAACAGTAGACACTTTAAAAGACATTTTTAATGTGAAACTTGATCCGGCGGTTGCGGTATCCTCCATCATATTGACAAATCAGACAGGATATAACTGGCTTGATAAGTTAAAAGATAGTGATGGAAATTATATATTGCAGCCGAATCCAACAGAGCCAACTCGGAAAATGTTATTTGGATTATACCCGGTCAAAGTAGTTTCAAATAAGACACTGCAAAATGATATTCTGGAAGAAAGTGCAACAGTACCATTTGTATGCGGCAGTCTGAAAGAAGCAATTACAATCTTTCAGAGAGAAGGATTAACCCTTGATATTAACGGAGTTGCCGGAGGATATTGGGAAAAGGATATGTATGGAATTAAAGTAAGGGAAAGATTGGACTGTGTAGCGATGGATAAAGAAGCGATAGTTAAGGGTTATGTTGAAGTGAAAATTCCAACGGAAACAGAGCCTAAAACGAAAGAGGAATTAAACAGCATGACAGTAACGCAGTTGAAAAACCTTGCAAAAAAGAACAGTGTTGATCTGACGGGAAAAACTTCAAAAAATGATATTGTAGAAGCGATTGCAACGGCTCTTGAGATATCAGAATAGATAACAGGAGGTAGCAAAAATGCCACTGGAAGAAGTAAAAAATTATTTGCGCGTAGACATTGATGATGACGATATGTTAATTAAAAATTGCTTAACCGCTGCGACTGCATATCTGAAAAATGCCACCGGATGGGAATATCACGAAACGGACGACGAAGGCAATAAGATTGATTGTGAACTTGAAAAGATTTTCATTCTTCAACTGGTGGCAGATATGTATGAGAAAAGACAGGCAGCAGTCGCTAAAAATGCAGGATTTATCTATCAGTCAACGATATTGCAATTACAACTGAAACATGATGGTGAGGTATGATATGGATATTGGAGCGATGAGAAAGAGGATTACTTTTTTAAAGGCAGTTGAAAAAAATAATAATCTCGGGCAGACAGAAGTCTATCTGGAAGAATTAAAAACAGTCTGGGCAAGCATAACTACAAACAAAGGGCGTGAGTATCAGGAGGCAACAAAACTGCGCCCGGAACAGCCTATTAAGATTTATACAAGGTATTTTAAATTTGTGGTAGAAGCTGATGCAAAAGATGAAGTGATATATATTAAGCACAGAAATAAATATTACGATATCAAAAGCCTTATCAATGTCAAGGAAGCAGATGAAATGCTGGAAATCGAAGCAACAGAATTTCCAAAACAAAAATATAAGGAGTTGGTCTTTGATGGAATTAAAAATGGAGGGATTTGAGGATTGTTTTGCATCATTAAAAGACGTAGTTAAAAATACACCCTTGTCCGCCAGACGTGGATTGCAACGGTCGGCAAATCAATTAAAAAAAGCCGCTCGTGACAGAACTCCGGATAGTGGAAAAGAGCATAAAAGTAAATTGAAGAAAAAATACGGAATCCGGATTAAAGAAGAAGGATATACGATGAAGGCTCTTGTATTTAATTCCGCTCCGCACTTTCATTTGATTGAAAGAGGTCATGAGGTAATTATCAGGGGGAAGAATTGCGGATTTGTTCCCGGAAAATATATGTTTGAGAGAACAGTTAATGAATATGAAGATAAAATGCCCCGGATAATAGCGGAAGAAATAGAGAAAGAACTGGCAAAGTTTTAAGGTGGTGAAGTGACGATGAAATTAACAAGCGTTAAAAAGGCATTGAATGAAAAATTAAAAGAATTGTATCCCGATATTAAAATATATGGGAAAGAAGTACAACAGGGCTATAATCCGCCCTGTTTTTTTACTTCTTTAATCTCGCAGCCGGAAACACACAGCAATAAAAATTTTGTCAGCGGCGGTGTGACGCTGAAAATTCTTTATTTTCAGGAAATTAAGAATGAAGCTGACCAATTAAGCAAAATCGATGAGATATATGGTATTTTTGACAAAACAATACAGATAGGCAACAGAATTATTGAGGTTAAGGAAAAAGAATTTGAATATGTAGGAGAGGCTAGTGATATTTTGGAAATCAGCCTTAAACTGCAATATCTTGAAAACAGGTATCAGAAACCAACAGAAAAAGCAGCAGATGCGTATGATTTAAAAATAAAAATTAAGGAGGAGATGGAAGATGAACGCACCGGAAATTAACATTAAATTCGTGGAGACTGCAAAAAGCGTACAGTCAAGGGTGGATAAAAGTATCGTATTGCTTGTAATCAATGAAATGATCGCAGCAGATTTGAAAAATCCTTTGAATATAGTAGATGATGCAGATATTCCAAAAGATTTTAGTGACACTAACAAGGCTTACATCAGACTTGCAATTAAAGGATACAAAGATGATGCGCCTAAAAAAGTTATTGTTTACTGTACAAACATTGCGCCGACAGTAACAAATGAAGAATTAGAAATAATGTCAGTTGAGGAAATCTTAAATCTTGCCAAAAAGGACAATTACAATTTAAGTAATTTTAACAAGAGTTCTGACAAAAATACAGTTATCAATGAATTTTTGTCGCAGCAGACCGCCGCCCAGAAAGAAGCAGCCACTAATTTTGACAAGGCGTTAAAGGCAATTTCAAAGATGAAATTTGCTTATATGGCTTATCCGGATACGACGGAAGAAAATTATACAAAAATAAAGGATTGGATTATTGAGCAGAGAAACGCCGGCAACAAAGTAAAGGCTGTACTCCCGAATGTTGAGGGTGATAGCGAAGGAATAATCAACTATATAAATAATAAAAATGTAGTTGTAGAAAGCGTTAAAACAGGTGCGGACTGGGAGAATATTCAGACGGAATATACGGCCGCACAATTTACTCCAAGAATTGCAGGATTATTAGCCGCCTTGCCAAGCGGTTATAGTGCCACATATGCAGAGTTGGAGGAGGTTGTTGACTGTGACGAAATCGAAGATAGAAATGATGCCGTAGACAAAGGTAAATTCTTTATATTTAATGATGGAAGCAAATTTAAAACGTGTCGGGCAGTGAACTCTTTACAGTCTGTTCCGGAAGAAAAAAACGAGGATTTTAAGAAAATCAGAATCGTACATATTATGGATACGATTAACAGTGATATAGCACTGTTAATTGAAGATGAATATATCGGTAAATATCCGAACACTTATGATAATAAGTGTATTTTAATATCTGCGATTGATGAATACTTAAAAGAACTTGAGAGCATGGGAATGCTTCAAAGCCATTCGGTAGAAATTGATATTGCCGCCCAGAAGAACTATCTGAAAGAAAAAGGCTATGACGCGTCCGAAATGAGCGATGATGAAATCAAACAGGCAATGACCGGAACAAGAGTATTTATTACCGGGACGGTTGCAATCTTGGATGCGATTGAGGATATATCATGGAATATTTATATTTAAGTAGGAGGTAGTACAAGATGGGCGATAAAAAAAGTCTGAAAGCAAATGAAGTGATTAACGGAACTTGGGGAGAGATTTGGTATAACGGGCAGTATATGGCGAATGTAACGGCATTTAAAGCGGAAGCGACCGCCAAAACGACATCTGTTCCAATGGTACAGAATTTAACCGAAGGCCAGAAACTTACAGGGTTAGAGAGAAAAGGAGAGGTAAAATTCCACAAAATAAACTCGCAAATTACGAAAGCGATGATTGAGGAATTGAAAGCCGGGAAAATGCCGACTGCTACGATTATCTCCAATCTAAATGATCCGGATGTTAATGGCAATGAAAGAGTAGCCTGTTATGGCTGTATGTTTGAGAAGGCAATCATAGCAGACTGGGAAGCAGGGAAGATGCTGGAGGAAAGTTACTCATTCACATATGAGAGTGAGGAATTTTTAGACATGATTAACTAATTAACTTTGCGGTTATGGTCGAATGACCATAGCCGCTTTTTTAAGGAGGAAAACAATGAATTTAGTAGAAAAGTTATTAAAAATCGAAAAAGGAGAATACACCGCAGAGCAGACAATGAGGCTCAAAAGTCCAAGATTAAGCAAATTAACAGGGGAAGATGTCCAAGTCGTGATTAAAGAGTTAGGACAGCAGCAGTACCTTGATTTGGCAGCCTTGAATTTGGATGCAGACGGTAATCCGGATACAGGCAAGGCTTTTGACACAAACGCTAAAATCGTAGCGACTGCACTGATAGAGCCAGATGTCAAAAACCCGGATTTACTGAAACATTTAGGAGTTGCTACTCCGGCAGATGCCGTTAAAGTTTTATTTCGAGGCGAAACAAGAATTTTAGCGGATAAAGTAGGAGAATTGTGCGGTTATGGGGAAGATGTTGAAAAACAGGTAGAAGTCATAAAAAACTTATAAACTCTAACGCAGATGTTCAGATGGACTGGCTATTTTTCCGCTATAAAAATACTGATCCATTTCACTATTTAAACATGAGTATACAAAAGCGGATAGTGGCAAGAGCATATATGTTAGAGGAAATAGAGCAGAGGAACAGAGAAATAGAGGAAATATCAAAATAGAAAATTGAATATAGAGAGGAGGCGGCTGCAATGGGTAAGGTTATATCGGTAGCAATGGTCTATAAAGATGCCTTTACAAATCCATGTGAAAAAAGCATGAGGGCAATGGAAGAACTTGCTAAAAAGTATAAAAGAACAGGCAGACAGATTAGCAGTGCAGGAAAAACAATAACCAATGCAGGAAGTAAACTCACAAAAACTGTAACCATGCCGATTGCCGGAATTGCAGCAGCCTCAGTGAAAACAGCAGCAGACTTTGAAGCGAGCATGTCAAATGTTGCCGCAATCACAGGGGCAACAGGAAAAGATTTTAACGATCTTAACAAACTGGCACAGGATTTGGGAAAATCAACAAAATTCAGTGCCAGTGAAGTTGCAGAAGCCATGCAATATACAGGTATGGCAGGGTGGACAGCAAAAGATAACATAAACGGATTAAAAGGTATTCTTGATTTATCGGCTGCATCTGGTACTGAATTGGCGAAAACATCTGACATAGTAACCGATGCCATTAGTGCCTTTGGAAATTCTGCAAAAGACAGCGGAATGTTTGCTGACGTAATGACAAAAGCATGTACGAGTGCAAATGTATCAGTAGATACGCTTGGCGAAAGTTATAAATATGCAGCAGCAGTTTGCGGAACTATGGGTTATAGCGTACAAGATGCAACAACAGCCCTTGCGGTAATGGGCAACAATGGAATCAAAGGAAGTTCCGCCGGTACCGCATTAAAAAATACAATATCAAATCTTGCAGCCCCAACAGATGCAATGAAAAAAGTAATGACACAACTGGGCATCAGCATAACAAACAGCGATGGCTCGATGAAATCATTAGGTGATGTGATTGACAATATTAGAGGCGGATTTAAGGGATTGACAAAAGACCAACAGGCGGCGTATGCAAAGCAGTTATTTGGTAAGCAGTCAATGGCTGGAATGCTGTCTATCATTAAAACATCTGATAAAGAGTATAACAAACTCTCAAAGTCAATCAATAATAGCGGCGGAGCGGCAGAAAAAACAAGTAAAAAGCAGTTAAATAATTTAAATGGTCAATTAACGCTTTTAAAATCAGCATTAGAAGGCGCCGCCATTACGATAGGAAACAAATTGACGCCGCATATTAAAAAGGTGACAGGGTTTATACAGTCTTTAGCGGATAAGTTTAATAACTTATCTGATAAACAGGTCAACACAATTATTAAATTTGCCGGAATTGCGGCGGCGGTGGGCCCGGTAATTATGATTATCGGAAAGATAATCGGAACAGTGGGAAGCGCTGTTACAATATTCAGCAAAGTCACCAAAACAATATCCGCCTTTGGCGGAATAATGAGTCTGATAACCAGTCCGGCAGGGATAGTAATTGCTGTGGTGGCGGCTTTGGCAGCAGTGGCTTTGATTGTTATTAAAAACTGGAACAAAATTAAACCGGCGTTGCAAAAAGTTGCAAACTTTTTAAAACAGGTATTTGGTCCCGCTTTTAAATCGGTTGGAGATTTCATTAAGAAAAATATGCTTCCAATCATCAATCAGGTCAAAAAGATTTGCAATCAGTTAAAGCCGGTATTTAACGCAGTGTCCAATGTCACAAAGAAAGCATTTTCGGCAGCAGCAGGATTTGTGAAAAAGCATATGGGAGTCATTCAAAAAGTGGTGAAGGCAGTAATGAATAGAATTATCTTTCCGTTCAAAGTTGCTTTTGCGGTGATTACAAGCGTAATACAGTCATGGCTGACATCCATAAGCGGAATCATATCCGGAGTAAAAAAAATATTCAGCGGAATAATTGATTTTGTCAAAGGCGTATTTACAGGGAATTGGAAAAAGGCATGGGAAGGCGTTAAAAAAATATTCAGCGGAATATTTGAGACGTTTCTGAATATCGTAAAAGTGCCATTTAATGCAATTATCAATTTAATAAATAAGGCAATCGGCGCAATAAATGGCGCGCTTGGAAAGATTAAGATTCCAAAATGGGTACCGGTCTTTGGTGGAAAATCATTTAATTTTCAAATTCCGAAAATTCCAAATCTGGCGCATGGTACATTGGATTGGAAAGGCGGGCCTGTGCAGGTGCATGAGCGTGGCGGCGAGATAATTGATTTGCCGAAGGGCAGTCGGGTATATCCGCATGACGAAAGCCTTAAAATGGCTAAAGAAAAAGGAAACACAAATATAAAAATAGAAATTAAAAAATTAGCAGATAAGATTGTTGCAACAGACGATGAAGACATAGATGAAATGGTTGATAAATTTGCAACGAAATTGAAGTTAGTTTTTGACAACATGTAGAAAGAAATGGAAAAAATGGAGGTACAAAAATGGATATATATTTACTGCAAAACAATACAGTATTCCGTTTTCCGGTACTGCCATCAGAATATTCTTTATCCGGATCGCAAAACAATACCAGCGAAAACGTATCAAGGCTTGGAGAGGTTACTATTTTAGGAAAGGGAAATCTGAAAACGATTTCTCTTTCTTCTTTTTTCCCAGCGCAAAAATATAGATTTAACCAGTATTCAAATATAAGTACGCCGGAGAAAAGCGTAGATGTTATTGATGGAATGAAAAGCGGTGGAGTATTAAGGCTGGTTATGACAGGTCAGAAAAACATCAACATGCTATGCACGATTGAAGATTTTGAATGGGGAGAAAACGATGCTACGCACGATATAAATTTTACGATAAATTTTAAAGAATACATTTTTGCCAGTGGTGACAGAAATAAAAAAAATAACAGTTTAAAAACGGTTATCCATACAGTTAAAAAAGGGGAGACATTACAGTCTATTGCAAAAGCAGAAACAGGCAATAGCGGAAACTGGAAAAAAATAAAAACGCTGAATAATCTGGACAATACAAATCTGAAAGTCGGAGAAAAGTTGGTGATTAGGCTATGAAGGTAATTTGGATAAATAGCAAAGGTAAGAAAAAAGACATTACAAATATGGTTAAATCTGTGAGCTGGCAGGGAAGCGTATCGCAAATATCAAGACAACTGGATTTAGATATCCTACATGGCCCTAATGACATCAATATAACCCGGCAGAAAGTGATATTACGGAATGGAGATATTATTAAATTTTTTAATGACAGTAATAAACAGATATATGAAGGACAAGTCCTACATACGGTGAAACAGAGTGAAGCAGGAAGCATAACATACAATTCTTTTGATTATGCAATACATCTTACAAACAGTACTGTAACTAAAAAATTTAAGAAAAAGACGGCAGAATATATTACAAAATCGCTGTGCAGGGAGTTTAAGGTTAAAATTGGCTCTATCGCAATTACAAAAAAACAGATTAAGAAATTGATATGCGAAGACACATCTGTTTATGAAATCATAATGAGGGCATATACAAAAGCGGCAAAAATAACGCATCAGAAGTATATCGTCAGAATGACAAACAGAAAACTAAACGTATACAAAAAAGGCGCAAAAGTAAAAGATTTTGTGATAGATGACAAAAAGAATATATCAACCATTACTTATGAGGAAAGCGCAGAGGGAATAATCAATCAGGTAATCATATATAACGATAAAGGCAAAAAAATAGCAACTGTTAAAGATAAAAACAGCATTAAAACTTTCGGGATATTTCAATCAACATACACGAAGGAGAAAGGTGTAGCGGCGAAAAGAGCAGCAAAATCTTTGTTTGAGGGAGTTGAAAAAACAATAACGGTTGATGTGATTGACGGAAACACAGATTGTATAGCCGGCAATGGCGTAAAAGTCCATGATACGGCTACCGGGTTAAACGCTTTATTCTGGATAGAGAGTGATACGCACACTTGGGAAAATGGAAGTCATAAGATGACACTCGAATTGTCTTTTAAAAAAATATGGGATAAACAGGAGGACAGTTAGAATGAACGGTTATGAAAAAATAGTAACCATGATGAAAAACGCAGGAAAGAAAAGCGCAGGACGTCCGGTTGTTGCTATCGGGGAAATGCTGGATAGTGAAAGTTGCCAGATTGATGAACTAACGATAGATGCAGATGATTATTTGATTGCTGAAAGATTACAGGGCAAGTTAAAGAAGGGCGATACAGTAGTAGTATTGCGATACAGTGAAGAAATCTATTTGATTATTGAAAGGGTGGTGTAAATATGGGCTTATTACCGACATTTATAGAAGATGATGAAGACTTGATAGAAGAATATGAGGAAGAATTGCCGGAGCCTAGAGAATATGAGATTGACCTAAAAACAGGGCAATTAACTGGAAGAATAGTAACAGGAATAGAGGCTATTAAAATATGGATATATTTGGCATTAAATACACCACGATACAGATATACAATATTCACATGGAACTATGGAAACGAAAGCGAAGATTTGATTGGAAAAGGATATACAAAAGAGGCTACACAAAGCGAGTTAGAGCGCATGACGGAGGAATGTCTTTTGGAATGTCCTTATATTAGAAGTATTTCAAATTTAGAAACTCAATTCAATAAAAGTATGCTGACTATCACATTGACGGTTAATACGGATTACGGAGAATTTAGACAGGAGGTTGAAATCAATGGTATTTGAAAATAAAAGCCAAGAAGAAATATTAGAAGATTTGTTGAGTTTTGTTCCGGCAAATACAAATAAAGAAGAAGGGACATTGATATATTGCACTTTAGCAGCAGTCGCAGAAAAAATGGCTGCTATATATATTGACTTGGAAGAAGCAACAGAAAACACATATGCTGATACGGCAGACCGGGAACATTTAATAAGGATAGCAGCAGAGAGAGGACTTGTTCCGACAGAAGCCACCAGCGCAATTTATAAAGCATATTTTAACTGTGAGATTGCAATCGGCGACCGCTTTTCTCCGGAAGATACAGAGTACATTTTAACGGTTATAGAGAAAAAAGAAATTGTAGAAGATAAATATTATTATTTATTGGAAACAGAAGATACGGGAGTAATAGTAAACAATCTGGCAAATTATTACCTTGATTATATCGAGGGAGACAGTGAAGAATTTGAAACAGGATACATTGAAAGTCTGGAAGTGGCAGCAGTCGATGAGCAGGATACGGAAGAATTTAGGCAGGAATATTTTGACAACGCAAGGGCAATCCCATTTAGTGGGAATGTGCAGGCATACATACAGGCGGTTAAAGGAATTAAAGGAGTCGGGGCTTGTAAGGTAGTGAATGATAACAACAAGATTTTAATAACAATCGTAGATGTAAATCATGAAACGCCATCAGAAGAATTAGTTAAAACGGTGCAGGATATTATTGATCCGGACACAGATATAAATCACTGGGGAGAAGAATACGGACTGCCCCAGTTGGAAAATTATAAAGGCAAGGGATATGGACTGGCGCCAATAGATCATGACGTGCTGATACAGGCGGCAACAGACAATCCGCTTAATATAGTAGTTTATCCGTTTTTGTTACATGGGTATACACTTGAAGACGTGGAGGAAAAGGTTAAAGAAAATATAAAAACGTATGTGAAAGCAAAAAAGGAAGCGTGGCAGCAGAAAAGGAATATTAAGATTAGTAAAAATGAGATAATAGCATTGTTATTAAGCATTGAAGGAATAGACGATATTTCAAATGTAACAATTAATGGCAATTTTAAAGTAACAATGGATTACAATGAAACGCCGGTGATACAGAACATTGAAGTAAGGGAGGCTTAACACAATGGATAGTTATTTACAGGAAATGCCTTTGAAACAGTACCCGCAAATTTATAGAAAAATCAAAGATATACAAGATATATCAGGCGCAGAGTTAGAACTGTATAAATCAATAGACAAAGAACTGGATAAAATCAATCAAAATGCAGACTTCCGTACAGCAGATGAAAAAACCATAGAACGATATGAAAAAATGCTGGGAATACAGTATACCGGAACAGAAAGCATGGATTTCCGTCGTGCGAGGATTGAAAACAGATTTAATCTCAACAAAAAATATGTGATGATTTTCTACTGTGAAAAACTGAATGAGTTAATAGGTCATGGAAATTGGTCGGCCACGATAAATGCGCTGCGAACAGAGATGACAATTGAAGGAAACGCAAAAAGCGCCAGTTGGTATAAAGAATTGATTGAGACTTTAAACATGATTAAGCCTGTAAGGTTACAGATAACAGTTAGAGCGGCGCTGAATGAGACAATAATTATCCGTCATAAAAGCAGCAGGAAAAATGTAAAATATCATTTTTTTGTCGGGATAAGCAGAATAGGAACAGATAGCATAGGAGAGGAGTATGGAACAGAGGAGAGTATTGGAGGTAATTTGATGATTAGTCAGACCGAATTAAACAAATTAGCAGAAACGATTAAAAGAGACGTAACGAGCGTATTAGTAAATGATACATACAAGATTACGAATTTTACCCTTAAAACAGTTGAAAAAAGTAAATTAACATTAGAGTACGTTATTCCTTTAGGAATTGATTTCATAACGAATATCAAGTTAATGGCAGGAAGTGAGGTTATGGCAAATGCAGATGTGAAAATCACATCAGCAGATAATGTGTTGATGAAGCATACATTTGAGATTGCAACGCAGGAAAGTGTAATCCCGAAAGAAAAAAAGGTTACAGTGACAAACGTATCAAGCGATATTGAAGGATTTGTATTTCAGGGGATTTTTGACAACCGAAGAATGAATTTTGCGTGGAGCGCAGAAATGCCGGGAAATGTATCAACATATAAGGCAGACATTAACGGTACGCCGATTGCAATGTATGAAAAGAATGAATTTGGATTTTACCTCATGTTGGAAGAAGTGAAAAAACTTTCAGTGGGAAGTTACACCTTACACATCAACATTACAGGGAAACATGATAAAAAAGAGCATACTGCAACAGCACAGGTAGATATTGAAGCAGGAGAGTAATAAAGGAGGGCAATCATAATGAGAGAGTATAAAAAAGATTGGAAGTATAACGATGTGATCCCGGCTGAAGATGTTAATCGTTGGGAAAAAAACACAGAGGAGATAGACGATGAAATGCAGACAATTTCTGGAAATCTACTATCACTTGCAGCGGTTAAACTTGGGGAGTCAGATACGGTGGAAGTAGGCGGAGCGTTTAACAAAAATATTGAAAATATGTATTCGGTCGGCGAAAAAATATCTGTAGTAGAGGAAAATTTTACAGTTAAGGAAGACGGATATTATACATTAGATATTGACTGTAAATTTGATACGGAATCTTTTTGCGCTCAAGTTGAAACTTCTATTTTGGATTCAGAGCAAAAAATTCAATACATAAACATAGAAGGAACTCCGAGTATTGACAAGCAAGTTAGATTTTATGCCACAGCAGGAAGCACTATACAAACATCATTTTTATATTTGCAAAACTATAAACCGACAGAAAATCCGGCAAAGATGACAAAAGCACAAATAGTAGTGTACAGAGTAGAAAAATATGATACAGGGTGGATTGATTTAGAAATTGATCCAGAAGTTAAAGTCTATGGTGGAAAATTACAATATCGGATTATAGAAAATGAAGTGTTTTTGAAAGGACAGATTGATGTAGATAACAATACAAGGATAGAATTACCAGACAGCATTAAGCCAAAATCATCATATAGATTTAGCGAATCGAAAGTTGTAAAATCTGCATATGGAGGAGACGATTTAGAATATGTAGAAAGTAATCTAATTATAATTTACGAAAACGGCGGATTGTCAATCAATACTACAAGAGTTGGTTCGTCTTTGTATGAAGGCCCGTCTACAATTAACGCCGATGGAATTAAATACCTTATAGATTAAGGAGGTTATCATGACAGCATATAGATTAGTACAGCTGATTATCGCAGGAGTTGTAGCATTAAGCGGCTTGATTGAGATTACACCAATTAAAATAAATCCAATCAGTACGTTGTTGAAATGGATTGGGGATAGGCTTACAGGGGATATGAGGCAGCAGTTGATGGATATACGGTCAAAAGTAGACGACATGGAAAAGCAACTGGCGACTGATGAAGTTGACAAAATCAGAAATGATATGTTGAAATTTGGTCGGGAATGCAGGAAAAAGGAACAGCACACAAAGAAGCAATTTGAACAAATCATATATTTGTACAAGAAATATGAAGATTTGGTAGAAAAATATGATATTGATAATGGAGTGCTGGAACTCGAATATGATTATATCGTATCTGTATACAAAAGGTGCCTTCAGGAAGGCGCCTTTTTATAATATTGGATAGCAATGTCGCTATCCTTATTTTTTTAAGAAAAGATAGGAGGAATTGAAATGAACAGATTAACAAGTAGGAAATGGTGGAATGCAGCAGGAACAAGGGCTATCAAAACGATAGCGCAGACGTTTATAGCGACGGTAGGCAGCGCAGCGGTATTGGCGGCGGTAAATTGGAAGGTAGTGATTTCAGCGTCAGTTCTGGCCGGAATTTTGTCACTCGCCACATCACTGGCAGGGCTGCCGGAAGCAGAGGAGGAATAAATGATGAAGTTTAATGTACATGCCGGGCATAATCCGGACGGAAAAATAGCTTGCGGTGCTGTAGGAATTTTAAAGGAATCGACACAAGCAAGAAAAGTTGTTAAATATGTTATCGGTTATTTAAAAAAAGCAGGACATACGGTGTACGACTGCACCTGTAATAATGGAATAAGTCAGAATGATGTGCTGAAAAAGATTGTATCAAAATGTAATACCCATGATGTCAATCTGGATATCTCGATTCATTTTAACAGTGGAGCCGGTGATAAAAAAGGAAATGGCAAAACAACCGGAACAGAAGTACTTGTATACGATGCAACAAAAAGTATTCCGTACAGGGCGGCAGAGAACGTATGTAAAGAGATTGCCAAACTTGGATTTAAAAACAGGGGCGTTAAAGAAAATCCGTCGCTGTATGTTTTAAATGCGACTAGATCGCCGGCGATATTGATTGAATGCTGTTTTGTCGATGACAAAGACGACGCAAACCTTTATAACGCAAAACAAATGGCACAGGCAATCACTATCGGCATTTTAAATTCTTATGGCGTACAGAAATACAAAGCGAGGAAGAAAATCCGCGCTTTTAATGCGAACATGAAAAAGGTAGGAACGGTTTCCAAAGGAGAAAAATGCAATATTGATAAAATAAGATTTATCAAAGGGTACCTAATGGGACATCGGACAAAAAAAGATGAATGGGTAAAGATGAAATTTTTGAAAGGATAATGAATGTTAAATTCAAGAAAAACAGGAGGTAGAAAATGGCTACAAAGAGAGAAAAGAAATATCAAGTAATATTAGGTTATTTTGACACGAAAAAGGAAGCGGCAAAACAACTTGTAGAAGCAGAAAAGGTTATTGCAGATATTGTAATTACGATAAAATGTCAGAAGTTTATCGTAGATTGTGGAACTTATGATAAAAAAGAAAATGCGGAGACAATCAAAAAAACATTGAAGGATTTAAAAGTTAAAATTATTGAAATATAGATGTTTTTCTCCTAATTACCCACCAAATGGTATAGTTACCGATTTGGTGGGTGCTTTTTTTATGAAAAAAATAAAAAAATTTAAAAAAAGTGTTGACATATGCTAGCATATGATTTATAATAAAGACAGTTAAAGAAATACTTTAACAAATCTAAAGAAAGGAGTTAAAAATGGGTAAGAAAAAAAAGAAAAACCCTATTAACTGGATTGAAGTGCTAGTTCAATTCCTAACAGGGTTAATCACAGGCTTAATACTTTACCTAATAGACAGATTTACTTAAAAATTAAGCCTACTAAAAAACTTAATAGTTTTTCCACAAGGGCATTGCCCTTGTGGTTTTAGATTATCATAATTACCCATAAAAGTAAAGTATGAGAGTATTTATAATAATTATTATTGCTATTACCGCAGGATTTATAGCAAAACAAATTTACCACCATTGGAAAAATAAATAAAGTTTGAAATTTGGAGGTGCAGCAGTTGAGTAAATATTATGATGAGAAACAAGCGAAAAGGTATAAAAAGTATATGGAAAATAAAGTGATGGTTACGATTAGAATGACAGAGGAAGAAAGAAATATACTAAATAAAAAAGCAGACGCAGAGGGCAAAAGTGTTAATCAATATATTTTAGATAAATGCTTGTAAATTATAAGGGAAATAGATGTTATTTAAGCAACTATTTCCCTTATATACTTATCTATAAGCGCCAACCCACCAAATGGTATAGTTACCGATTTGGTGGGTGCTTTTTTTATGAAAAAAAATAAAAAAATTTAAAAAAAAGTGTTGACAATATCACGATATAGTGATACAATTAAATCATCAAAAGAAAGGAGGCAAAACAAATGAATGATACAATCAGCGAAATTGTAAAAGACTTTTCAGAAGCCTTTCTCGCAATAACTACAGCGGTTTGTTTGATAATCAAAACCAAAAACGGAAAAACTTCTAAAAAGTCTAAAAAGAAAAAATGAGGTTAGGGGCATAGCCCCTACCTTCAAGAGGATAGGGGCTATGCCCCTAACCTCCATGTAAATGATTGTATCACTTTTATTTGTAAAAATAAATATGAAATTTTTTAAAGTAACAGTGGCATTATTAGTATTGTTAGTTGTATTGGATGGATTTGATGGAGAATTTCAGAATCCAAGTGTATATGATATTATCAAATGGATATGTATATCTATAATGATAGTATGCCTGTTGATTGCAGAAAGGCGGAATGATGAAAAGTAGATTTGATGGATTATTAAGTTTTAAAGAGGCAACTGATAAATGGGGCTTAAATGAAAGCACTTTAAGAAAAGCGGTAACATATGGTAAATTGATTGAAAATGTGGATGTAAGAAAATTTGGAAAACAGTGGATTGTTACAGAGGAAGCCATGTTGCGTGAATACGGGAAACCAAAAAATGTTTAATAGACTTGCAAATTATAAGGGAAATAGATGTTATTCAAGCATCTATTTCCCTTATATACTTATCTATAAGTACCAACCGGTACAATGGTCGTCCACCCTGTCCGCATGGACGGGACATTTATCGGGGTTACGCAGACCTTCAATTATTTCAGAAAAATACAGGAGCGGATTAACTATTTCGTGACGCAGCACAGCGATATCACAGAGGAGCGTTTTACGGAGCTGATGAATGCGACAGAAGTCATGACCAAAGACGTCGGAAGTATTCTGATTGGAAATCAGGTCGTGCAGGAGGGGATTATCAATGAAATGGGAAGTCTTAAGCAGGCGCTTGAAAAACTATACGCAATGATGGATAAAAAATAACGGATTATCCGCAGCAGAGGAATTATCAGTAAAAGGGAGCAGGAAGCTCTCTTTTTTGATTTACGGGAGGCGGATTTTGATTGCGCCGCATAATTGCTATTTATCTTGAATAAATATTGAAAAAATAGTAAAATAAATGGTAATTATGGTCATTTAAAAGAGATAGGAGAAACAGATGAGTTTATTAAAAGCAGTTTTACTGGGAATTATTCAGGGCTTGACGGAATTTCTGCCTGTCAGCAGTTCCGGACACTTAGCGATTTTCAAACAGATATTCGGTATGGAGGACGTGGGCATTTCCTTTGACGTCTTTTTACATGTCGGCACGTTAGTCGCTGTATTTATTGTATACTGGAGAGATATTGTTCAGATTTTTATGGACGGTATCGGCATTGTCATAGACGCGTTTTCAAACCTTGTCGAGTGGATTCAAAGCAGGAAAAACAAAACGGAGCCGAAATACAGAAAGATTATTACATCTGCATACCGGAAATTTGCAATGCTCGTTATCGTATCGACGATACCGACCGGCATCATAGGAGTTTTAGGGGAAAAGTTTATCGACAGCGCCGGAGCGTCGCTGCTGATTCCCGGCATCTGTCTGTTGGTGACGGCGGTGCTGCTTTTTATCTCAGACCAGATTACCGATGGAGATAAGACGCCAAAAAAGACTACATATGCAAATGCAGTATTTATCGGCGTGTGTCAGGGCGTTGCCACACTGCCGGGGCTCTCACGCTCAGGGACTACGATTACCGCAGGATTGCTCTGCGGGCTGAAAAGAGAGTTTGCGGTAAAATATTCATTTATTATGTCCATTCCGGCAATTCTCGGAGCGGCGGTTTTAAAACTGCCGAAAATGAAAACGGATATTGCCTCCGCCAGCGCGCTCGCTTATATTTTAGGCGCAGCCGCAGCCGCAGTAATCGGATATATCTGTATTAAAACGATGTTAATTGTCGTTAGAAATAAAAAGTTTAAATATTTTTCATATTATTGTGCCGTAGTTGGTATTGTTGCGATTATAGGTGCAATCGTATTGAAATAAATTTTGAGGTGGAAAAAATTGGCGAATACAAAAAAATACAGTGGAGCCAAAAAATCAAATAGCAGAAAAAAGCAGACAGGAAAAAGCGGTGCCCGCAAAAAGCCTGCCGTAAGAAGGACAAAAGCGGAGATTGCCCGCCAAAAGAAAATGCGCGGGGAAATTGCCGCATGGCTGTTTATTGCAATCTCAGTGTTTTTATTCCTCAGCAATTTTGGAATTTGCGGCAGCATCGGCAATGCGCTCAGGAGCGTTATGCTTGGCGCTTTCGGTTTCATGGGCTATGTTTTTCCGGTGATACTGGTACTGATTACCGGACTTGCCGTATTCAATCTGTTCAGCGGAAAACTGTTTGCCAAAATCATGGGAATTGTTTTTCTGTTTTTAGATTTTGCGGTGCTGTTTCATATGATTTCCTATGGAAACACGTCCGAGACGGCAGTTTCATTTTATGAGCGGGGCAGCAGCGCGGAATTTGGAGGCGGACTTGCCGGAGCAGCTATCGGAAAACTGTTCTGCGGTCTGATTGGAGTGGCAGGAACTTACATACTGATTGTGATTGTCTTTATTATCTGCATTGTACTGCTGACAGAGTATTCGATTATGGATACAATCAGGGATAAGGGACAGTCTGCATATGAAACCGCAAAAGAAGAAGCGGAGTACCGCAGAGAAGAAAATGAACTGATGAAAAACCAGCGGCGGATTGAAAAGAGGGAAGCCAGAAAAATGAGAAAAATCGGCGTGGATTTTGAACATACGCAGATTGACGTTTCGGAAAACGGCGCCGGCAAAGGAAAAGATTCGCAGCAGGAAGTGCATGAAATTCATATCGAGGGACTTGATGAAACGCCGAAGGCGGACGAACATGCAAACGACGGTATGTTCCAGCCGAAGGAGCGCATACAGGTCAGCGACAGTGCGAAAGCCGCCATGAGCCGGAAACCATATGGCATGGAAACGGCAGATTTCGGACAGCAGAGTGTTCCGGAGCAGGTGACGGAGATAGAAAAAAAGGCTGCCAGCGAAGGAAAGATTATAGCGCCGGAAAAGAAAAAACTGCGCTATAAAAAACCGCCGTATTCTCTACTGAAAGACAATGTGGGAGGAAAGAGCACCACAACAAAAGTGGAACTGATGAAGACGGCGACAAAATTAAAACAGGTGCTTGCAAACTTCGGCGTCAATGTCGAGGTTACCAACGTCAGCAAAGGGCCGTCGGTGACGCGTTATGAATTGCAGCCGGAGCTCGGCACAAAGGTCAGCCGGATTACCGGTCTGGCAGACGATATCAAACTGAACATGGCTGCCGCCGATATCCGTATCGAAGCGCCGATTCCGGGAAAAGCGGCAGTGGGCATAGAAATTCCAAACGAGGGAAGGGAGCCGGTTTATTTAAAGGAACTGCTCAATTCTCCCGACTTAAAGAGACATTCTTCAAAACTCGCTTTTCCGGCAGGAAAAGATATTGCCGGACGGGTTGTTGTGGCGGATATTGCAAAGATGCCGCATATGCTGATTGCAGGAACGACGGGTTCCGGAAAATCCGTATTTACAAATTCAATCCTGATGAGTATTTTATACCGGAGTACGCCGGAGGAAGTCCGGCTGATTGTCATTGACCCGAAGGTTGTGGAATTTCAGATTTACAATAAAATACCACACTTGCTCTATGACGTTGTCACTGATCCGAAAAAGGCTGCGGGTATTTTAAACTGGGCAGTTGCGGAGATGAGCGTCCGTTACAAAAAGTTTGCGGGAGTCGGGGCAAAAGATATTGGCAGTTACAATACAAAAATAGAAAGCGGAGACTACGTCTCAGAAGAAAAACCGGAAAAGATGCCGCAGATTTTGATTATTATTGACGAGCTGGCAGATTTGATGATGGTTGCCGCAAAAGAAGTCGAGGAGGCTATCTGCCGCTTGGCGCAGCTTGCGAGGGCGGCGGGAATTCATATGGTGATTGCGACGCAGAGACCGTCCGTTGACGTCATTACCGGACTGATTAAAGCGAATATCCCTTCAAGGGTGGCGCTGACGGTTGCTTCCGGTACGGATTCCCGTACAATTATTGATATGTATGGCGCGGAAAAACTGCTCGGCAATGGCGATATGCTGTTTTATCCGGCAGGTTATGTAAAACCGGTCAGACTTCAGGGCGCGTATGTATCGGAAGAAGAAATCGCCGATACAGTCCGCTATATTATTAAAAACAGCGGGGAGGCAGAGTACGATACTTCCATTGATGCAAAACTCGTAAGCGATCAGGAGGCGATGGCTTCGGAAAGCAGCGAGCGGGATCCGATTTTTGCAGATGCGGGAAGATTGTGCATTGAAAAACAGAAAGGTTCCACGAGCATGATCCAGCGTCAGTTTAAGGTAGGATTTAACAGGGCGGCGCGCGTCATGGAGCAGCTCTATGATGCCGGCGTTGTGGGACAGGAAGAAGTCAACAAGCCGCGAAAGGTCATTATGTCTATGGAGGAATTTGAGCAGATTATATAAGGAGGGACAATCAATGAAGACCGATATTGAAATTGCGCAGGAAGCAGTGATGAAACCGATTAAAGAGGTTGCAGAGAGCCTGAATATTACAGAGGACGATTTGGAATTATATGGAAAATATAAAGCGAAAATCTCCAACGAGTATTATGAAAAAATCAAAGAAAATCCCGACGGGAAATTGATTTTGGTGACGGCAATCAACCCGACGCCTGCCGGAGAAGGAAAAACTACCGTAACGGTCGGTCTGGGAGAAGCATTTGGAAGATTAAACAAAAAAGCGGTAATTGCTCTGAGGGAGCCGTCTTTGGGCCCATGCTTTGGCATTAAGGGTGGCGCTGCCGGCGGCGGATATGCGCAGGTCGTTCCGATGGAGGACTTAAATCTCCACTTTACCGGAGATTTTCATGCAATTACAGCGGCAAACAATTTATGCGCCGCAATGTTAGACAACGCAATCCAGCAGGGAAATGAATTGCAGATTGATCCAAATCAGGTTGTATGGAAGCGATGCGTGGATATCAACGACCGCGTTCTTAGAAATATCGTTGTCGGTCTTGGAAGAAAAGTAGACGGCGTGGTTCGGGAGGATCATTTTGTCATTACGGTTGCTTCCGAAATTATGGCAATTCTTTGTCTTGCTACGGATTATGCAGATTTAAAGGAACGTCTCGGAAAAATCATTCTTGCCTATACCTATGATGGAAAGCCGGTTACGGCAAAAGATATTCGGGCGGTCGGTTCTATGGCGGCATTGCTGAAAGACGCTATGAAACCGAACCTCATTCAGACGCTTGAGCACACGCCGGCGCTTGTGCATGGCGGCCCGTTTGCCAATATTGCGCATGGCTGCAACTCTGTGAAAGCGACGCAGACCGCGTTGAAAATGGCAGATTACGTCATTACGGAGGCGGGCTTCGGCGCGGATCTGGGCGCAGAAAAGTTTATGGATATCAAGTGCCGCAAGGCAGGATTAAAACCGGACTGCGTCGTGCTGGTGGCTACTGTGCGCGCGCTCAAATATAACGGCGGTGTTGCAAAAGAGCATCTCTCTGAAGAAAATTTAGAGGCACTTGCAAAAGGGATTGTCAATCTTGAAAAACATATTGAAAACTTACAGAAGTTCGGCGTTCCGGTTGTTGTGACGCTGAACCAGTTTGTTACGGATACCGAAGCGGAATATCAGTTTATTAAACAGTTCTGCGAGGAAAGAAACTGCGAATTTGCTCTGGCAGAGGTTTGGGCAAAAGGCGGTGAGGGCGGTATTGCCTTGGCAGAAAAAGTCATTGAAACCATCGAGCGCAAACCGTCGCATTTTGCTCCGCTGTATCCGGACGACTTGTCCATTAAGGAAAAGATAGAAACCATCGCAAAAGAAATTTATGGCGCAGACGGCGTCAGTTATTCACCGGAGGCGGAAACGGCAATCAGAAAAATTGAAGACTTGGGTTACGGCGATTGTCCGGTCTGCATGGCAAAAACGCAGTATTCGCTCTCTGACGATATGAAAAAACTCGGCCGCCCTACCGGATTTACCATTCATATCCGCGAAATCTACATTTCAGCGGGCGCAGGGTTTGTGGTAGCCATCACCGGAAATATTATGACGATGCCGGGACTGTCCAAGAGCCCCGCAGCTTACGGGATTGATTTGACGGACGATGGAAAAATTACAGGATTATTTTAAGGGGAAAACAAAATGATTATTGATGGAAAAAAAATATCGGCAGAAATTAAAGAAGAATTAAAGGAAAAAACAGCGCAGTTAAAGCGGCAGGGAATTACGGTTGGTCTGGCAGTCGTTCGTGTCGGGGAAGATCCGGCTTCTAAGGTTTATGTCAGAAATAAGGAAAAGGCGTGCGAATATGTCGGAATTCAGACAAAAACCATCGTGCTGCCGGAGGAAACGACAGAGGAAGAACTGTTAAAACTCGTGGAGGAACTTAACCATGACGATGCCATCAACGGGATTTTAGTGCAGCTTCCGCTGCCAAAACAGATCAATGAGAGCACAATTCTGCTTGCCATTGATCCGAAAAAAGACGTAGACGGGTTCCACCCTGTAAGCGTCGGGAAGATGGTGATTGGAGAAAAAACATTCCTTCCATGCACGCCGGCCGGAATTATTGAAATGCTGAAACGCTCCGGTATTGAGATTGCAGGCAGGGAATGTGTTGTGATTGGCAGAAGCAATATCGTCGGAAAACCGATGGCGCTGTTACTGCTTCGGGAAAACGGAACGGTCACGATAACTCATTCCAAAACGAGAAATTTAAAAGAAACGGCAAAACGCGCCGACATTCTAATTTCCGCAATCGGAAAGGCGAAATTTATTACGGCAGAGTACGTCAAAGAAGGCGCCGTTGTGATTGACGTCGGCATGAACCGCGATCAAGAGGGAAAATTGTGCGGGGACGTGGACTATGAATCCGTTTCCAAAATTGCCTCCGCCATCACGCCGGTTCCGGGCGGTGTAGGGCCGATGACGGTGACGATGCTTTTAGTAAACTGCATCAGAAGCGTCGAAGAAAATTCGTGAAGTTCGAGGCGTCGAAAAAGATTAGTGTAGTCTAAAGCGTCGAAGAAAATAGTGTAGTCCGAGGCGTCGAAGAAGATTCGTGAAGTTCGAGGCGTCGAAGAAAACAAGAAGGCATATCAGAGGGAGGTTCATTTGAAATTTGCAAAAGTCATTGTCGATATATCGCATGAAAAATTAGACCGCCCTTTCGACTATAAAATTCCGGAATTTTTGGAACAGAAGGTTCAGGTTGGGACTGCGGTGACGATTCCGTTTGGACGGGGCGACCGGAAAATACAGGGTTATGTGATTGAGGTGACGCAGACGCCGGATTTTGCCCCAGAAAAAATTAAAAACATTCTTTCCGTCGTGGAAGATGCGACAACCGTAGAGAGCCAGCTTATCAGCCTTGCATGGTGGATTAAAGAAAATTACGGCTCTACGATGAATCAGGCGTTAAAAACGGTAATTCCGGTCAAAAAGAAAGTGAAAAACCAGACGGTTGCAATTATCGAACTGTGTCTGTCGGAGCAGGAATTATCGGAAAAACTGTTGTGTTATCAGAAAAAAAATGCAAAGGCGCGGATTCGTCTTCTTCAGGAGTTGAAACAGTACAGACAGCTTCCGAAAACGCTGGTTGTCAGCAAACTCAATATTTCCGACAGCACCATTAAGACGATGGAAAAACTTGGCGATATCCGGATTGTAAAACAGCGTCAGTTTAGAAATCCAATCCGAAAAAACAGCAGGACGGAATATGATATTGTGCTGAATGACGAGCAGCAGCATGTGGCAGACGAAATCAAAAAGACGATGGATTTTTCCAGAGAAGGCGGATTAAACATTCATCTGATACATGGAGTTACCGGCAGTGGAAAAACGGAAGTTTACATGGATTTGATTGCGTATACGCTCTCGAAAAATAAATCCGTCATTGTACTGATTCCGGAAATCGCGCTGACCTATCAGACCGTAATGCGGTTTCAGAAACGATTCGGCAACTTGGTTTCGATTATCAATTCAAGACTTTCCGCAGGGGAGCGCTACGACCAGTTTGAGCGCGCAAAAAACGGGGAAATCCGCATTATGATCGGGCCGAGATCGGCGCTGTTTACGCCATTTACGGATTTGGGACTGATTGTAATTGATGAAGAACACGAGGGGGCTTATAAAAGCGAGAGCGTTCCGAAGTACAATGCCATTGAGGTCGCGCATAAACGGATTGCGGATACCGGAGCGACACTGGTTTTAGGCTCCGCCACCCCTTCTATGGAAACATATTACCGCGCAAAAAAAGGCGTTTACC
Organism: uncultured Lachnospiraceae bacterium; assembly: GCA_947631665.1. Classification (GTDB taxonomy): domain Bacteria; phylum Bacillota; class Clostridia; order Lachnospirales; family Lachnospiraceae; genus Eubacterium_G. Next base: position 64,762 of record CANRMF010000005.1, read on the forward strand.
ACCTGCACCGGCTCAATATGCGTCAAACAGGCAGTCTGGCGGAGGTTTCGGTCGTTGATTTGCGCAGGGAACTGCAAAATGGAAACAAATCTGTTTTCAGTGATGAATTAAAAACATTGATAGAAGACAGATTAAATAAAAAAGAACAGATTATGCTGTTTATGAACCGGCGTGGATATGCGGGCTTTGTCAGTTGCAGGGATTGTGGAAAGGCAATCCGCTGTCCGCACTGTGACGTAACGCTGAAACTGCACCGCAACCGGAAACTTGTCTGCCATTATTGCGGACATACGGAAAATCTGCCGGCGTTATGCCCCGAATGCGGCTCTAAATTTTTGGGAAGCTTCGGCATTGGGACACAGCAGATTGAGAGTATTTTAAAAAAAGATTTTCCGCAGGCGCGGGTTTTGCGCATGGACGCAGACACGACCGGCGGCAAGGGAAGCCATGAGGAAATTTTGTCGGCTTTTGCCAACGGGCAGGCGGATATTCTCGTGGGGACGCAGATGATTGTCAAAGGACATGATTTTCCGAACGTAACGCTTGTCGGAGTGATTGCTGCGGATTTATCCCTTTATGAATCCGATTTCAGGGCGCCGGAGAGGACGTTCCAACTGCTCTGTCAGGCGGTGGGAAGGGCAGGACGCGGCAGCAGGGCGGGAAAAGCGGTAATTCAGACGTATGCGCCCGACAATTACAGTATTCAGGCAGCGGCAAAACAGGACTATCCGGCATTTTTTGAGGAAGAACTCGCATACCGGAGCCTGATGGGTTATCCGCCGGTGGCCAATATGGTCTGTATTCTTTTAATGGGAGAAGACAAAAGACAGTTAGACGAGGCAACAGACGAACTGATGTCTGTCATCAGCAGCGTCAAAGAACATGAAAATTTAAAATTTTTTATAATCGGGCCGGCAACGCCGCCGGTTGCAAAAATCAAAGATATTTACCGCAATGTTATTTATATCAAGGATCACAGAAGACAAATTCTTGTAAATTTAAAAGATTATTTAGAACAGGTTACAAATCGTTCACAAAAATTCAAAAATATTCATGTACAATATGATTTCAATCTGTAAATAATAAAACTATCAGATAAAAACGGTGAGGTTAAGCCGGACAGACACATACGATAAATCAAACGGAGAAAGGGTAAAAATATGGCTATTAGAAATATTCGCGAATTGGGAGATACATCTCTGCGTAAGGTATGCAAACCGGTCAAAGAAGTAAATCACAGGACGAAAGTACTGATTGACGATATGTTTGATACGATGTATGAGGCAAATGGCGTCGGACTGGCAGCGCCCCAAGTGGGGATTTTAAAACGGATTTTTGTGATTGACTGCGGCGATGAAGAAGGAAATTCTGTCCCGTATGTATTTATCAACCCTGAGATTGTGGAAAAAGACGGAGAACAGACCGATTACGAGGGTTGTCTGAGCGTTCCGGGAAAATCAGGCATGGTGAGCAGAGCCATGACGGTAAAGGTCAGGGCGATGAATGAGCAGATGGAGCCTTTTGAGTTGGAGGCAGAAGGACTGCTTGCCCGCTGTATCCAGCATGAAAACGACCATTTAGACGGGGTTGTTTATGTGGATAAGGTAGAGGGCAGGCTCTATGACAATTCAGAACTGTATGGAGAGGAAGAATAGCTTGAGAGTTGTATTTATGGGAACGCCGGATTTTTCCGTACCGGCGCTAAGTGAGATTGCAAAAAAGCATGAGGCCGCAGCGGTTGTGACGCAGCAGGATCGGCCAAAAGGCAGAGGACATCAGCTTCAGTTTCCGCCGGTAAAAGAAAAGGCGCTGGAACTGGGAATTCCGGTATATCAGCCTGAAAAGGTGAAAAATCCGGAGTTTATAGAGGTTTTAAGGTCGCTGGAGCCTGAGGTGATTGTCGTGATTGCTTTCGGACAGATACTTCCTTTGGAAATTTTAAATCTGCCGGCGTATGGCTGTATCAATGTCCATGCGTCGCTGCTTCCGAAATACCGGGGCGCCGCTCCGATTCAGTGGGCGGTTATTAACGGGGAGAGCAAAACCGGCGTGACGACCATGTACATGGCAGAGGAAATGGATACCGGCGACATCATTGACCGCGCAGAGGTTTGTGTGGACGCTGACGAAACCGGCGGAAGCCTTTTTGATAAACTGTCAGATGTCGGTGCGGCGCTGATTTTGGAAACGCTTGAAAAACTTGAGAGCGGTACGGCGCCCAGAATCCCGCAGAATAATGACGAAGCTACCTATGCAGGAAAAATAACAAAAGAACTCGGGAAAATTGATTTCAGCCAGCCGGCAGATGTGATTGAACGGCTGATTCGGGGGTTGAATCCATGGCCGAGCGCGTATACGAAAACAGATGGGAAAACGCTGAAAATCTGGAAGGCAGAGGCGCTTGCACAAAAGACGCAGATGGCGCCGGGAAGTATTCTCAAGAAAGGAAAATCCGGAATTTGGGTTGCCACAGGCGACGGCGTATTAAATATATTGGAACTTCAGTTGGAAGGGAAAAAAAGAATGGAGGTTCAGGCTTTTCTAAACGGCTATAATCTGACGGCTGAAAAGTTTGGAGAATAGGAGGTATGATGTTATATCCATATGGTTTTTATTTTGATCCGACGTATATTCTGATTTTGATTGGTGCGGCAATCTGCCTGATTGCTTCCGCGCGGGTGCGGACAACCTACAACAAATATCAGAAAATCCGCAACAGCTCCGGCATTACCGGAGCGCAGGCGGCAAAGATGATTTTAGATTCACAGGGCATTTATGACGTTCAGATTGAACATGTCAGCGGAAACCTGACGGATCATTACGATCCGACAAAGAAGGTGGTTCGTCTGTCAGACTCCACTTATAACTCCGCCAGTGTTGCGGCCGTCGGTGTTGCCGCGCATGAATGTGGACATGTTATTCAGCATGAGAGAGGCTATGCGCCGATTGCGATTAGAAATGCAATTCTGCCGCTGGCAAACGGCGGTTCCGTTTTGTCATGGATTTTGATTATCGTCGGTATTCTTTTTTACGGAAACGGTTCGGGACAGCTTTGGATCAATATCGGAATTATCGCATTTTCGATGGTTGTATTATTTCAACTGGTCACTCTGCCGGTCGAGTTTAACGCTTCGGGCAGGGCGCTCAACATTTTAGAAAATACAGGAATGTTTAATAATACAGAGTTAAAATATACCAAAAAAGTTTTGGGAGCGGCGGCGATGACGTATGTGGCCTCCGCAGCATCTTCCATTTTACAGTTGTTAAGACTGGTGCTTTTGTTTGGCAACGGAGGAAGGCGTGATGACTGATAACGCCGCGCCGGAAATTAATTTAAGAAACGCCGCGCTTACGTTACTGCTGGATACGGAAAAAGGAGGCAAAAGCCATCTTCTGTTGAAAGAGTATTTAGACCGACATTCGATGCTGGATAAACAAAAGAGGGCTTTTCTTACCCGCCTTTATCAGGGAACGCTGGAGCGGGAAATCGAGCTTGACTATATGATCAATCAGTTTTCCAAAATTAAGACTGCAAAAATGAAACCGGTTATCCGGCAGATACTCAGAATGTCTGTTTATCAGATTAAATATATGGACGCCGTTCCCGATTTTGCGGTCTGCAACGAGGCGGTCAGACTGGTACAAAAGAGAAACCTCACAAACCTGAAAGGGTTTGTCAACGGCGTTTTGAGAACGATTATCAAAAATAAAGAAAACGTGCGCTATCCGGAAGATGAAATCAAGCGGCTCTCCATTCAATATTCGGTTCCTGAGTGGATTATTCAATTATGGAACAACGATTACGGAAAAGAGACGGCAGAGCGGATTTTATCAGGACTTTGCAGGAGTTCTTTCACGACGGTGCGCTGTAATAAATCAAAGAGCGATGTCGCTTCAGTGATGAAATCCCTGAAAAGAGAGGGCGTTACCGTTGAGCGCACGATTTATCCGACAGTGCTTCAAATTTCGGGATATGATACTCTTGAAAAACTGGAATCTTTCCGCAATGGAGAGATTACCGTTCAGGATTTAAGCTCCGTTTTTGCCGGCGTTGCGGCAAATCCGAAAGAAAATGATTATATTATCGATGTCTGCGCCGCGCCGGGAGGAAAGTCCATCTGCATGGCAGATTTCATGAACCGGACGGGAATGGTCGAGGCGAGGGATCTGACGCCTCAAAAAACGGCGCTGATTGAGGAAAATATCAAACGGATTGGATTTTCAAATATCCGGACAAAAGTGCAGGACGCAACGGTTTTAGACGAAGCTTCGATTGGTCAGGCGGATATCGTCATGGCGGATCTTCCCTGCTCCGGTCTTGGCGTTCTTGGAAAAAAGAGCGACATCAGATACCGCATGACGCCGGAACAGATTAAAGAACTGGTGGAACTTCAGCGTCGGATTCTTTCCGTTGTTTCCCGCTATGTGAAGCCTGAGGGGACGTTGATTTTTTCCACGTGTACGGTGGACAGACAGGAAAATGATGAAAATGCGGCGTGGATTTTGGAAAATCTTCCGTTTTGCAAGAAATCATTGAAAGAGGTTCTTCCAAAAGAGCTTCCGGTTTTGGAAAATCAGGTGCAGATTTTTCCGGGCGACTATGGAATGCATGGATTTTTTATCGCTGCATTTACCAGACAATAGCAGAAAGAGGCAGAAATGACACAAAAGCCGGATATTAAAAGTTATAATTATACCGAACTGCAGGAGCAGTTAAAAAATATGGGCGAGAAGCCTTTCCGCGCGAAACAGATTTACCGGTGGTTACATATTGAGAAGGTGGAAACTTTTGACGAGATGACCGATTTGTCGAAAGAACTCCGCAAAAAACTGAACCAAAGGTATGAACTTAATTGTCTTAAAAAGGTACAGGTACTCATATCGAAAACAGACGGCACAAGAAAATATTTATTCCGTATTGCGGGAGGCTCGGTGATTGAGAGCGTGCTGATGCGGTATCATCATGGAAATTCCGTCTGCATTTCCACCCAGTCGGGCTGCCGTATGGGGTGCAGGTTTTGCGCGTCCACGCTGAACGGGCTGGAACGCAGCCTGACGCCTTCCGATATGCTTGAGCAGATTTACCAGATTGAAAAGGATATCGGAGAAAAGGTCAACCATGTCGTCCTGATGGGGAGCGGAGAGCCGTTGGACAATTTTGACAATGTCATGAAATTTATCGAAATGGTTTCCGACCCGCATGGAGAAAACATCAGTCAGAGAAATATTACGCTTTCAACGTGCGGGCTCGTTCCAAAAATGCGCGAGCTTGCTGACAGGAAGCCGCAGATTACGCTCGCCCTGTCGCTTCATGCTTCAGATGATGAAACGCGGAAGGAAATTCTGCCGATTGCAAAAAAGTACCCGATAAGCGAGGTGCTGGACGCCTGTCAGTATTACTTTGAAAAGACGGGCAGAAGGATTACGTTTGAATACAGCCTGATTGCGGGAGTCAACGATTCTCTGGAAGAAGCAGACCGTCTGGCCGCGCTGGTCGGGAAAATTAACTGTCATGTCAATTTAATTCCGGTCAATCCGATTGAGGAGAGAGCGTACCGGCAGACGGAAAAACGCGCAATACAGGCTTTTAAATCCAGACTTGAAAGAAACAGGATAAATGTTACAATAAGAAGAGAGATGGGCAGGGATATCAATGGAGCCTGCGGACAGCTCAGAAATGAAATGATGAAAAATCCGTAAACCGGATAAAAAGGAGAGGAGGTTTTGAATGACACAGAATGATATTCATGCTTATGGTAAAACTGATGTTGGAATGATGAGAACCATCAATCAGGACACAATTTTTGTGTCAACGGATCCGGTGGGAAAACTTCCAAACCTTTTTATTGTAGCAGACGGTATGGGAGGACATAAAGCCGGAGACGTTGCTTCCAAAGAAGCGATTGAACGGTTTGTAAAATATGCCGGTGCCACACATATGTCGGATCCGGCAAATATACTGGACTCAGGAATACTTTCCATCAACCATGAGATTTTTGAGATGGCAAATTCTAATCGGGATTACAACGGTATGGGAACGACTTTTGTTGCGGCGGTGATTGACGACAGACACGTCTATATCGCCAATGTGGGCGACAGCAGACTGTATCTGATTAACAGGGAAATCCATCAGATTACAAGAGATCATTCCCTCGTAGAAGATATGGTGCGCATGGGAATGATACAGAAAGATGAGGCGCGCACGCATTTTAATAAAAACGTCATTACAAAGGCAATCGGTGTGGCAGAAGACCGGACGGCGACGCCGGACATTTTTGAAATTGAAGTAGAACCCGGAGATAAACTGTTGCTCTGCTCTGACGGGCTGAGTAATATGGTTGAAGATTATGATATCAAAAAGATTATACAAAACAGCGTTTCTATCGAAGAAGCTGCATTACAGTTAATCAGGCAGGCAAATGAGAATGGGGGAATGGACAATATTTCCGCCATTATTATCGAGGCATGTCCGGCTGATTCATTGGGAGGCAATCAATGTTAGAAAAAGGAAGTTTTATTAACAATCGTTATGAGATTATCAACAGAGTCGGCGCCGGCGGAATGTCCGATGTTTACAAGGCAAAGGATCATAAACTGAACCGGAACGTGGCGATGAAGGTGTTGAAGCGGGAATTCAGCAAAGACAAAAATTTTGTCTCTAAGTTTCGTGTGGAAGCGCAGTCTGCCGCGAGCCTGATTCACCCGAATATTGTCAATGTATATGATGTAGGCGAAGAAAACGGCACCTACTACATTGTCATGGAACTGATTGAGGGCATTACATTAAAAAATTATATAGAAAAAAAGGGCAGGCTTTCCGCGCGCGAGACCATCAGCATTGCCATTCAGATTGCAAACGGTATCGAATGTGCCCACAATAACCAGATTATCCACAGGGACATTAAACCGCAGAATATTATGATTTCCAGAGAGGGCAAGGTCAAGGTAACAGACTTTGGCATTGCAAGAGCGGCGTCCGCAAATACCATCAACGGAAACGCTATGGGTTCGGTTCATTATATTTCTCCGGAACAGGCGGGCGGAAAATATGTCGATGAAAAGAGCGACATCTATTCTTTGGGCATTACGATGTATGAAATGCTGACAGGGACAATTCCTTTTGATGGCGAATCAACGGTCAGTATTGCGCTGATGCATATTCAGAAAGATGTGCCGAGCGTCCGCGAAATTCTTCCGAACGTGCCGGTGAGCATTGAAAAAATTGTATTGAAATGTACACAGAATAAAGCGGAGAGGCGCTATCCAAAGATTTCCTCTCTGATTGCAGATTTGAAACGGGCGCTGGTTGAGCCGGAGGTTGATTTTGTTCATCTTGATGAAACGCAAAAAATTTCTTCCACAATCCGGATTTCAG
>CANRMF010000006.1 GCA_947631665.1 uncultured Lachnospiraceae bacterium
TCTATTATTTACCTTTTGTATATATGAAATAAGTATAAAACTTTCACATAAAGAATAACTTTATTAAGAACTAAAGTCTAACTATTAGTGTTATAAATGAGATTTGAAATAAAAAGAATACTACTATTTTACAAGGGAAGTGTTTTGATAACAAGTTTGAAATTTGATAAATGTTGATAAAAAGATATGTGTTTACGAAATAGGACGGCCGGGCTGTCCTATTTTTGTGTGCAAACTTAGAAAGTGGGAGTCAAATCATTTATTTAAATTCTTTGATAAGAGAAGCAATTACCTTTTTTTGATTTTCGGTGAGAGAAATCCATGTGTTAAATAATTCCTGTTGTTCTTTGCTCAATTGAACAGAAGAATAACTTTCATTGAAGAATTGAGAGAGCGTAATGCCAAAGGCATCACAAATAGCCTCCAATGTTGGAATGGAAGGTACAGTGTGACGGCGGTGAATATTGGCAATGGTTGATGAAGAAAGACCGGATTTAACAGATAATTTATAATCTGTCCAGTTGCGTTCTTTCATTAACATATCAATTCGTTCAATAACGTCCATAAAAATACCTCCAGTTGAAATTATTATATAGTTCAAAAGAATAATAAAATAGCGTTCAGATGTAATTTTTATATTGCTCAAATGAGAATAAAATGCTAAAATAAATTAAAAAGTTATAGAAATATATCGGGCTCATAAAGGAAATACTCGAATGATAAACGAATTAAAAATACTTTCCCTAAAAGAAGAAAACAAATTAAGTAAATCAGAACGTGAAGAATACTACCTCAGATTGAAAAACTATGCAGCAAACAGAAGATTAGAAGTTACAACCCGCGGAGCATTAACTGTTGCACCTAAACTGAAAGGAATTACGAATAAACTGGCAAAAGGAGTCACTCGGCTTTTAGCAGGGGGAAAATATACAAAAACGGTAAAAGGATTAGAAAACATACCGGAGGGTGCGGTGATTTTTGCAAGTACGCATCAGGGCATTTTGGACGGGTTTGTATGGATACCGGACTGTCCGAAACATGCCCTTGTTGTGCATAGTAGAGAGACCAATAAAGCATTGCTTATGGCGCAATTAAATACGGGACTTATCTTAGTAACAAAAAATAAGAAGCGGGCTAACGAAAGAATCAGCGCAAAATTAGATATGATGACAGTGTTGGAAAAAGGTCATTCTATATATATCTGTCCGGAAACAGCGTGGAATCTATCGCCTAACAAATTGCACCTGCCAATAAACTATGGCTTTATAGATGTGGCAAAGAAAACAGGAGTTCCCATTATTCCCTTAATGATAAATTACGGTTATGACGTATCAAATGAAAAAGAAAGAATAACGCAAATAGATATTTGCTATGGGAAACCTATATATGTCTCACAGGACGATGAGGTTCTTTTAAAATTAAATGAATATTCAGAAGCGGTGTCTACAATGCGATACGCTGCAATTGAGAAAAATGGAATTTTTAAGCGAAGTACAATTACTAATATTGATTATATCAATTTTCTCAAGGGAAATCTTGATAATCTCAAATTAGGAAAAATAGATATCAATGTAGAAAATGCCGGAATACAAAATTCCCAAGACGAATTTTATGTATTTAATCATATAAACAATGTTGCCTATGATGAGAACGGAAGATTGTTAGACACGAAAGAAAAACGCAGAATTAAAAAAATAAGTGCTGAGAACGGTATCTATATGTAAACCACAGGATAAAACGAAATAAGTAAACAAGTTTAGGAGGAAAAATGCAGACTGAAAAGAAAATGACAGGTTATCCGTCGATTGATAAACCATGGTTGAAATATTATAGCGAAAAAGCAATCAATACACCGACTCCAGAATGTTCAATATATGATTATATTCGCAATTGTAATATTGATAATATGGAAAAAATTGCGATGAATTACTACGGCACAGACATAACTTACGGTTCTATGTTTAATAAAATAGATAAAATGGCAGGAGTTCTTCAAAATGCCGGTATCATGAAAAACGAAGTGGTAACTGTTTGTATGGTAAATTCACCAGATACCGTTTGTTTGCTTTTTGCATTGAACAAAATTGGAGCAGTAGCAAATATGGTGTACGGCGCGGATTCGGAGGAAGAATTGAGAGAACATATTTTAGATGCAAATTCTAAAATTGCATTTATATTGGATATGTTTCAGGACAAATTTTTATCAATAGCTGATGAGTGTGGAATTTCAAAAATAGTAGTTACGAATATCACCGCTTGCATGGCTCCGGTTACTCGAATTGCTGCAAGAATGTTTAAAGGATTAAAGCCAAAGAAACTACCTGCTGATTCGCGGTTTGTCAGTTGGAAAATTTTTTTTAATGAAACAAAACTTCCCTCTCGCTCCTGCCATAATTCCGAAACTGCAGCTGTCATTACATACACAGGTGGCACGACCGGAGGTTCAAAGGGCGCTATTTTAAGTAATAAAGCCGTAATATCTGTCGCTTTTCAGTATTCTATGAGTGAGAAGAATCTAAGTCGCGAAAGCACTTGGATGCAAGTGCTTCCGTTATTTATTGCTTATGGTATAACAAGTTCTGTAATGGTTGCCCTTTCGGTTGGAATGAAACAGATAATTCGAATTCCTATGTCAGAATCAATTGCGGAATTCTGTAAAAAATTTAAGCCTAATCATGTACTTTACAGTCCCGCTTATTGGGAAAAACTTGCCATTGAAAAAGTTGATTTAGATTTGTCTAATTTTATTGCTCCGACAACAGGTGGAGATGTCCTTAGACCAAGTATTGAAGAAAAGGTAAATACATATCTTTTGAAACATGGTTGTTCTTGTCCTTTAATGAACGGGTATGGTATGACTGAGGTTGGCGCAGGTGTTTCATTAAACTTTCCTCACGCTCACAAATTCGGTTCAGTGGGTATTCCATTTGCAAAAAACATAATTTCGACATTTGATCCAAATACAAGTGAAGAATTAAAATACGGTGAAATTGGTGAACTTTGTATCAATACCCCGTCTATGATGATAGGCTACTTGAATAATAAAGATGAAACAGATAACATCATACGTAAACATTCAGATGGTATGAAATGGGTACATTCCGGAGATTTGGGATACATAGACGAAGATGGTTTTGTATTTGTTATTGGGCGAATGAAGCGATATTTTGCTTATGCAGTTAACGGAGTACACAAGAAAGTCTTTTGTATCGACATTGAGAAATCTTTGTTAAGATGTTCGCTAATTGAAAATTGCGCTGTAGTTCCTGTATCAAACGCGAAAACAGTGCAGGCTGCCATTGCGTATATTATTACAAAGAATAAGCAAGATGAAGATTTTTCTACAGTAGCCCAAATTAAGTCTTTTGGAGAGAAAAACCTTAAAGAAAGCCATAGGCCAATTAAATACTATATTGTAGATAAATTTCCCCTCACAAAGATTGGAAAAGTAGATTATATCGCTCTTGAAAAAATGGCTCAGGAAAATGAAAACAAATTATAGAAAAACTTATATTATGGTTTTTGTCAAGTAAGCGTTTATACAAAAATTGTAACTAAATAATAGACGAAAGAGGAGGGAAAATATGCAAGATAATAGTGAATCAAAGATAACCGGGTGTCCACATATAGATAGGCCTTGGAAAAAGTGGTATGAAAATGTCAATTATAGTACTTATGAACCCAATACTAATATAACGGATTATTTACGGAATAAAAACTATGGTAGAGGAAGTGTTGTTGCGGAAATTTATTATGGAAATAAAATCACATATGATGAGCTTTTTCAGAGAACAGATTTAGCTTCCAAAGCATTAGCCTCTCTTGGAGTGTCTAAAGGGCAATCTATTATAAATTTAATGCCTAATATTCCAGAAACAGGGCAAATATGGCTAGGGGCATCTCAAATTGGGGCTATTAGTAATTTTGTAGATCCCAGACCAGACAGTATTAACTTAAAGGCAAATGCTCTTAAACTTTTAGAAATAATAAAATATGAAAAAGCTGATTATATTGTAGCTTTAGATCAATGTTATTTAGGTATGATTAAACCAATTGAAAATGAATTAAAAGAATTAGGAATAAATAATGTTTTTATTGTTTCTGCAGTTGATTCAATGAATATATTGGGCATGATTGATTATTTAAAAGATGTTTTAAAATATAATAAGATAAAAAATAGTAAGCAACTAGAGAAAACGACTGAGAGGTTGAAATTTTATCAGGCATTATATCTTAAAATAAAAGGAATGTCCGAACAGAAAAAAGCTTATAAAGAAGCAACTAAAAACTCGCCATTAGAAATAATTAGATATAAAGACTTGGTTAAAGACTCTCTTAATTGTTCATTTACTGAAATAAAAGATGAAAATTTAGTAAATTATATTGGTCATACAAGCGGAACGAGCGGAGCTAGACCAAAACCAATTCCTTTGACAAATCGTAATCAAATATTTGCTACAGAACAAACATTTAAAATTGGGGTTAATGTTCAGGTGGCTGAAAGAGTTATTCATGAATTGCCATTTTTTTCTCCATTAGGAGCTGATAATAACTATATTTTAGATTTAGCAAGTGGTGCTACTTTGATTGATGTACCTGAATTTGAATTAAGCGAATTTGGATATTTAATAAAAAAATATAATCCAAGCACTGTTATGGGAACACCATCATGGCTAACACAATTTGTAAAATGTCCTTACTTACAAAAATCAAATTTAAAAGGATTAAAAAGATTAATCTATGGCGGAGATTCAATGTCCAAAAAAGATGAGCGCAGATTAAATGAATGGCTGCGTGATCATGGAAGTTCAGCAATCATTGAAAAAGGTCATGGTATGAGTGAGTATTGTGGGGGGGGTAGTTATGCCGTTGGAGAATATAATAGATATGAATCTATAGGTATACCATTTCATGATGTAATATATGGTATCGTAAATCCGGATATTGAAGATAGGTTAGTACCTGTAAATCAACCAAATGAAGAAGGTTTGATATGTGGAGAACTGGTAGTATCTTCTGATGCGGTAACCTCTGGAATATTAAATGGAGAAACAATAGTTCCACACTATGAAATGGACGGAAGAAGTTACATAAGAACCAGAGATTTAGTAAAGATGGATAAAGATGGAATTTTTTATTTCGATGCCAGAAAAGATAGATCATTTACTAGATATGATGGTTATAAAGTCAAACCGGCAGAGATAGAAAAGGAAATAGAAAAGAGCCCGTTTGTTAATTGTTGTCGTATTGTTAGTTATTTTGATAAACAAAGAAACGGTTTTATGCCAATAGCACATGTAGTGTTAGCAGATGGCGTTAAAGTTTACAATGATAAAGACTATGCAGAAATTGTAAAAGAGATAGTCAATGAACAAATTGTTAAAAATCCGATTATGTCAACCAGACAAATTCCTTCAAAATTTAAATTTCGAGTGGAATTACCATTAACCAAAAATAGTAAAGTGGATTTTAATGGCTTAATAAAGGAAGGCATTGACGGAACAGAATTTACTGTATTAGTTGAAGAAACTAATTTGTCAGTATCCGGTATAAAAGTTTATGCTCCAATTTTATAAAATATTTCCCTCTCCTGTCTCAGAAAATTTAAAAGAGAGAAGTGCTGATTTTATTTAAAAATTTCATATTAAATATTATACTTTTTCATTTATTGATATGAAAGTTGAGGAGAATATTATGAATGATAATATGCTAAAAAGAATTTATGACAACATGGAAAAAAATTCACAAAAAAAGATTTCTTTTGATGAACTAGTAAAGATTATTAAAAAGACAGAAGCAAATTTAGGATATGAACTTTCAGGTTATGGTAAAAAAGATGTTCCATATAGACAATTTTATTCTAAAGATGCACTTAATGTAGTTATCCCAAAAGAAAAAATAAGTATTTTGGTATTAGAGCAAGCTTTGAAATATAAAAATAATATTGCTTACAAATGTGGTAGAAAAATAACTTATAATGAAGTGTATGAGAAAATAATTGCGACAGCTAAGTCATTAAAAGCTTTGGGAATATTGGAAGGAGATTTTATAACAATGTGTGTTCCTTCTGTTCCAGAAGCCATTTATATTTTCTTTGCTGCTAATTTGATAGGGGCAGTTACCAGACCAATTGATCCTATTAGTAGCCCAAATCAAATTAAAGAAAATGTTATGGCCACAAATTCAAAAATGCTTGTTACAATGGATCTTAATTATTCAAAATGTAAAGATTTATTTAATAATACTGATTTAAAGAATATTTTGGCTTTGTCAATTAATTCTTCTTTACCTAAAGGTTTAAATATAGAAAAAATTGTTGTTAATTTTGGTACTTTCTATTCAAAATTAATTATGGCTAAAAAAAGTGTTGATTCTGAAAAATGGTTGAATTTCTATGATTTTATTAAAATTGGAGAAAATAGTAAATATAATGATTTATCAGTAGAAGATTTACGCGCTGAATATGTAGGTAATCAAACTTTTTCTGTTTTATCTACTAGTGGGTCAACTGGTGAACCAAGAGGGGTCTGCATAACTGACGAGAATATTATTTCTTCAATTTATAAACAACTTGCTTCTAATTTCTTAATAACTGGTGATGATTCTTTATTTAATCCTATGCCAACCTGTAGTTCCTATTTTTGGGATGATGTTGTTTTAGCTTTCTTTTATGGAGTTACTACTACTTTGAGTCCTTTGTTTAATGCTGAAAAAAGTGCTAAGGAAATTGTGAAAGCAGGATGTTCTATCAATTTAGCGGGCCCTATTCTTTTAGAAAAATTAAATGATTATATTGAATTTAGAAAAAAAGCTAATAAACCATTATCTTTGGCTTTTATAAAACATATTATTTCTGGAGGAGATTTATTAGTACTAGAATTAGAAGAAAAAACTAATCGTAATTTGAGATTATGTGGTAGTGAAGCCATTATAGAAAATGCACTCGGAACATCTGAAACTTGTGGAGCATCATTGAATCCAAATGGGATGATGGCTGATAGAACTTCTTATTGTGAGGGAAGTGTTGGTGTAGTATTAGCTGGTGATGATGTTGCTATTTTTAAATATGATGTTGAAAATGATAAACGAAATATTGCTGATAAAGGTTATGATGAAGGACTTACATATTATGAAATAGGAGAAATTTGTCTGAATTGTAATAACGGAAATGTTTTTAAAGAATACTTTAATAATCCAACAGCTACTAATAATACTAAATTAGTACATAATGATGGGACAGTTTGGTATCATACAGGTGATTTGGGATTTATGGATCCAGAGGGAAGAATTTTTTGTTCATGTAGAAAAACAGGTTTAATTGTTAGAGATGGTCATAAAATATGGGCGCCGAAACTCGAAAATCTTGTAAAATTATTTAATGATGTAAATGATTGCGCAGTAATAAGTGTTCCTGATTTAAAAGATAAAGAAGCTCCAGTTCTTTTTGTTGAATTCGTTAAAAATGAAAATATTGATAAAGAGTTAATTAAAAAACAAATATTTGAAAAAATTTCTTTGGATTTAGATGATCATCATCTTCCTTTGGAAATTATTGAAATTGATAAAATTCCTAGAAATTTAATGTTGAAAACAAAAATAGGTGAACTTTTAAATTTATATAATCAGAAATATCTTCAAAGTTAAAAAGAGGAAGAAGATAAATTAAGGGGCTGTTGCGTTAGTGATTAAAAATCATAAACGCAGCAGCTCCAGCCCTTTGTATTATAAGTCGTGACTCTGTTGAACACGCAAAGCGTGGAAATATTAACTACTCGTTTAACGGATACAATATGATTGTTGATTATTTAAAATTAAAAGGTCTAATCATTACTAGAATAGAGGTCTTATAATGAGGGAGATCTTTTATGTTATTAGAGAAGGAAAAAAACAAGCATAGACAAGAAAATCGAAAGTCAGCCAAGTTTGTTGCATGAAGCATTGGTATCTTTCGCAGAAAGGCGGATTATAAATATGACAAAAGATTCTTTGTACGAATTAAGAAAAAAGATTTTTAATTTAACTGGTGAGGAACGTAAAGCAAGAGATTTGTACTTAAAACAATTTTATGATAACACATTCATTGGGCCGTTAGTTGATGATGTTTATTTAAGCAGACCGGGAGTGGTAAATTTAAAAAAAGAACCGTTGTTTGACTTTGATGTAGAAGCAAATCCATTTTTAATTTTAGAAAAAAAGGTCAACGAACAAGGATTATATAATAAAAAAATAATTTTTACTATGGACGGTAGAAGTAGAACTTATGGGCAAATATATGAAGAAGCAAAAAAAATAGCAATAGGATTAAAGAAAAAGGAGCTAAAAAAGGGTAGTACTTTAGCTTGCATTTTTCTTAATTCTATAGATGAAGCCTCAGTATTATTTGGAGCGCTGGCCTTAGGAATAAAAATCAAATACATTGACTTTACTAAAGGTTTGGGTGCTGTAAAGAAATATATTAAAGAAAATAAAATAGATGGAGTAATAATGGACGATATGTTTAAAATGATGATTCCATTTATATATCAAAAAGATATTCCATTTATAATAGCTGATAATAATAAGAACTATTCATTATTAAATGTTAGCACTCTAAATAAATTTGTGAAAAATATTAACGGGGAAATAGATGTAGAAAACGATAAGAATAACCCGGCACTATGTATAACTAGTAGTGGAACTACAGGAAAGCCAAAACCAATTATTCATTCTGTTTATTCTATAAATTGTGGAATAAGAAAAATTATGTACGAAGATTTTAAATTAGGAGAAGATAATGCCATAGCCAAAGTTATCCCTTCTCACATTGCAATGGGAGTGGTAGGTATACTCTGTTCGGCGCTATATTCTGAAACGCCTGTCATAATGGTAAGAGGAAATACGGCTATGGAATGTGCTAATAACACGATGAAATTAGTTAAGGATTATGAACGTTTTAAAAGAGAAAACGGATTACCTCAAAATATGAAATTAACTTTATTTTCATCTCCTGTTTTTTTAAAAACTTTAGCTGATAATGTAGATGATTTTAATGACTTAAGTTGTTTAGGAACTTTATTATCTGCCGGTTCAAAACTTAGTAAAGATGTTATTGAATACATATGCAAAAAAATCCAATCTAAAAATTGCTATTCAAGGCCTGTAAATGTATATGGTCAAAATGAAATGCACTTACAGACAGCTAATAATGAAAGTGGCAATAAGTTTGGTTCTGTTGGAACACCCACAATAGGAACGAACATTATAATAGTAGATGATAATAATGAAATTTTAGGCCCCAATATAGAAGGAAGGGTTTTAGAACAAAGTGATACTTGTTTTATGGAATATGAAAATTTAAAAGAAAAAACCAAGGGCTCTTTTATAGTATTAAAAGATGGCTCAAAATGGTTTGATACTCAAGACAGAGGTTATGTTGACACTGCTGGATATGTATTTATAACCGGAAGATTTAGCAGAAGTATGGTCAGGTTTGATTGCAAAATTTCTTTAGAACTCATAGAAGAAAAAATAAAGAAACATACAGATGTAAAAGATTGTGTAATGATTGCTCTGGAACAGCAAAATGAAGAAGATGATATACCGGTGTTGTTTATTGATACTGGCGATAAGAAAATTTCCTATGAAAAAATAGTAAAAGATTTAAAGAGAAAAGGTGTTGAATTCAGCGAATATGAAATTCCTGAATTTATTGAAAAAATAAAGATGCCATATTTGCCAAGTCAAAAACCTGACATATTCAAATTAACTCAATATGCTCAAAAAAATATTTAAAAGTGAGACGCACAAAAAAATAATAGCGGTTTTACACTACCGGTTTAAAAAAGACGGCTTCCCAGAACGCACTTTTTTTGGTACAATCATAAGGGTGTTTTTAAAATTGCTTATGAAGCGCCGCGAGCGTTTCATAGATTATAAATGAAAAAATCACAGACGGAGGAAACTATGATAGGCGATAAAAAAGTATTATATAGTGCAATGCAGAGTACGGGAACGCTGACTTTGGGAAATTATCTGGGGGCGCTCGACAATTGGATTAAACTTTCAAACGAATATGAATGTTTTTACGCGATTGCGGATTTACATTCCCTGACGGTACGGCAGGATCCGAAGGACATCAGAAAGCGGGCGAAAGACCTGTATACATTGTATGTGGCTGCGGGACTGGATCCGGAAAAAAACTGTATTTATTATCAGTCCCATGTATCGGCGCACGCAGAGCTGGCATGGATTTTAAATTGTTTTACTTATATGGGAGAATTAAACCGCATGACGCAGTTTAAAGATAAAGCGGCAAAACATTCCGACAATATCAACGCGGGACTGTTTACCTATCCTGTGCTGATGGCGGCGGATATCCTTTTATATCAGGCGGACGTTGTGCCGGTCGGGGCAGACCAGAAGCAGCATTTGGAAATCACGCGAGATATTGCGGGGCGTTTTAACGGAATTTACGGGGACGTCTTTACGATACCGGAGGCCTATATCGGCAAGTCCACTGCAAAGATTATGAGTCTTCAGGAGCCGACGAAGAAAATGTCAAAATCAGATGAAAACGTCAATGCAAGCATTTTGCTGATGGACGATCCGGACACGATTATCCGCAAATTCAAGAGAGCGGTGACAGACTCCGACAGGGAAATCCGTTACACAGACGATAAACCGGGAATTCAAAATCTGATTAACATTTACACCTGCATTACAGGAAAGACGATTGAAGAAACAGAAAAAGAATTTGACGGAAAAGGGTACGGTGAGTTTAAACTTGCGGTCGGCGAAACCGTTGTCGGCAGACTGAAACCGCTGCAGGACAAATTTTACGAGCTGCAGAAGGAGAAGGATTACATCAATCATGTCATTAAGGAAAACGACGAGAAAGCGGCTTACTTTGCAAATAAGACTTTGAGAAAAGTGCAAAAGAAAGTCGGCTTGATAGAAAAAATCAGATAATCACAGGGGACATCAGACAGATGTCCCTTTTTTAATTTGCGCCATAATAAAATCAAGCGTGTAAATAACCGTATTGATAATAATCATGACCAGCATCAGCATCAGAATGTAGCCTGAAAAAGTCTGCGTTCCGAGCGTTTCATAATCCATGAAAAAGTAGGGAAATTTATCTGCCTGCGCGGAAGCGGGAGAATTGCCAAAGTTTGTATGCGTTAAAAAGCAGATAAAATAAAAAACGGGAAACGCAAGCCACTGAAAAATATATTGTTTTTGGAACAGGCCTTTTTGCTGAAACAAAATCCAGTCCAGCACAAATAATACCGGAATAAAATAGTGCGCAAGTAAATCCGGAAGCGGAATGAAAAAAATCCCATATTCCTCCAGCGGATATTTGTTGATTGCCTCCGCAAAGTGGTAAATATATCCGGTGCAGATAATAGCGGACGTAGACATTCCTTTAAAAAATATGCAGGCCGGCGTCGACAGACTGCGCCCTTTCAAATCTCTGATGACAAACGTAAGCATTGTGACAAAACATAAAATATTGCTTTGAATGGTAAAGTATCCGAGTTTTTTGATGTTATGGACTTCGTCGTTGAATTTAAAATGCAGCAGAATACAAGTTCCGCAGACGAGTAAAAAAGCCAGACGATAAAGAATCACCCTGCTTTTCAGTTTTTCTTTCATTCTGATATTTGTGTTCATATTTCTTCTCCTCATAATATTGTTTCCAGAGAACGGACAGATATAAATGTAAAAAATTAAAAAAATGTGCGCGCATTTTTTGCAAAACGATAGAGAGGTGAAAACTTTTTCTGATTTTGCTTTTTTTGGAAGCCGCATCTGGCAGACAACTTTTAGACACGCCTGATAAATCCAATAACACAACTTTTAGATACAAACCTTGAAGAAAACCCCAAGATATAGTATAATGTATAAGTTAAAATATGCCTAAAATACTTATACGGGAAAGAACAATGATACTAAAAGAAAACGAATTGGATTTGAATACATATCTGATGTTGAGAAAAAAAGTGGGCTGGGTGCCGTTGAGCGCCGGGCAGGCAGAAAAAGCGATTGAAAACAGCCTTTACCTGCTGGTTGCCTATGAGGACGGAGAGCCGGTCGGCATGGGACGGCTGGTTGGAGACGGCGCAGTCATCTGCTACATTCAGGATTTGATTGTCATTCCCCAATATCAGGGAAAGAACATTGGCGGACGGCTGATAGAGGGACTGATTGCCTACGCAAAAAAGATACAGCTTCCGGGAACGCAGATGATGCTTGATCTGATGTGTGCTACGGGACGGCAGGCGTTTTATGAGAAATACGGGTTTCTTGCCAGACCGACAGACAGGCTTGGCCCCGGCATGATTCAGTATCTTGAAAAAGAAATCTGACACCGCTGTATTCTTTTAGGAAAAACAGGAAAAGATAAACGGTATCAAAAAGGAAAATGATATGAATATTTATTTGATCAGGCATGGCAGGCAGAACAGCAAACGCTGTAACGTGGACGTGGAACTGTCGCCGGAGGGACGCGAACAGGCGCAGCGGACAGGCAGACGGCTGATGGATTACGGGATTGAGGCGGTCTATTCCAGCAATCTGAAACGGGCGGTGGAGACTGCGGATATTATCAATCAATATCTGGACAGGCCGCGTTTTTATGACGACAGGCTCAGGGAGGCAGAGTTTGGGGATTTGACCGGATTGGAAAATTCCGTACTGAAACAGAGGTATCGGGAATTTCTGGAAAAGCGGGCAATGATGACGGAAGATTTGCCGTATCCCGGAGGCGGCGAAAACAGCGCGGCGGTTTATCAAAGGGCGATGGAGGCTTTGCATGAAATCGTACAAAAAGATTACGAAAACGTCTGCATTGTAACGCATGGCGGCGTCATTCGGGCGCTGCTTACGGGAATTGTAAAAGCCCCGCCGCAGCGGTGGCTTACGTTTGGCAGACAACTGGAAAACTGCAGTATTACAGAATTATTATATGACAAAAATATGGGCACATATCATATTGAACGGTTCAATGATTATGCCCATTTTGAAAAGGAGGATCGGCTGCTTAGGAAACATTTTGGCACCGGCTTCTTTTCACAAAAAGGAGAGTAAAGATGGCAAACAATTATGATGGAAACAGTATTGCAGTCCTTGAGGGACTGGAACCGGTTCGGAAAAGACCGGGCATGTATATCGGAAGCGTTGGCACCAAAGGACTCAATCATCTGATTTATGAGATTGTGGACAATGCTGTGGACGAGCATCTGGCGGGACACTGTTCCGAAATCAGGGTGACGCTGGAAAAGGACGGCTCGGCTGTGATTGAGGATAACGGGCGCGGAATACCGGTGGATATCAACGAACAGGTCGGACGTCCGGCGGTCGAAGTCGTATTTACGACGCTTCATGCCGGCGGTAAGTTTGGCGACGGCAATTATAAAATTTCCGGCGGACTTCATGGCGTCGGTTCTTCGGTTGTAAATGCGCTGTCTCTGTGGCTCGAAGTTGACGTCAAAAGAGACGGGAAAATTTATAACCAGCGTTATGAGCAGGGGAAGGTCTGTTACGACTTAAAGGAAACCGGAAAGTGCAGAAAGTCCGATACCGGAACAAAGGTGCGTTTCTTCCCGGACGCCGAGATTTTTGAAAAAATTTACTTCAAGGCAGACGCCATCAAGAGCAGGCTGCATGAAACCGCATATTTGAATCCGGAGCTGACGATTATTTTTGAAAACCGGCGGATTGGCGAGGAGGAAACGGTTACCTTCCATGAGGAAAATGGAATTAAAGCCTATATCGCTGACATGAATCAGGGAAAAGAGGCAGTGACGGAAATTATTTATTTTAAAAAGGAAATGGACAATATTGAAGTGGAAATTGCGTTCCAGTACATCAATGAATTTACGGAGAGCATTTCGGGCTTCTGCAACAATATCTATACGCAGGAGGGCGGTACGCATATTACCGGCTTTAAAACGATACTGACGACGATTATCAACCAGTATGCGAGGGAACTTGGAAATCTCAAGGAAAAGGACGCAAACTTTACCGGTGCGGACGTGCGTAACGGTCTGGTGGCGGTCGTGGCAGTCAAGCACCCTGATCCGCGATTTGAAGGGCAGACAAAGACAAAACTGGACAATCCGGACGCCGACAAAATTACGAAAGCGGTAGCGGGAGAACAGCTTACCCTGTACTTTGACAAAAACCTCGAAATGTTAAAGAGCGTGATTTCCTGCGCGGAAAAATCCGCAAAAATCAGAAAGGCGGAGGAGCGGACAAAAACAAATATGCTCTCAAAAAACAGGTTTTCGATTGACAGTAAAGGAAAACTGGCAAACTGTGAGAGCCGCAAGCCGGAGGAATGTGAAATCTTTATTGTGGAGGGAGATTCCGCAGGCGGTTCCGCAAAAACGGCGAGAGACCGGAAAACGCAGGCAATTCTGCCAATTCGCGGAAAAATTTTGAACGTGGAAAAAGCCTCTATGGATAAAGTGCTCGCAAACGAGGAAATCAAAACCATGATTACTGCATTCGGGTGCGGATTTTCAGAGGGTTACGGCAATGATTTCGATATCGACAGGCTGAAGTTTGACAAGATTATTCTGATGACTGATGCCGACGTTGACGGGGCGCATATTGACACGCTGCTGCTGACGTTTTTCTACCGTTTTATGCCGGAGCTGATTAGTACGGGGCATGTCTATATTGCCACCCCGCCGCTCTATAAAGTAGTGCCGAAAAAGGGCGAGGGCGAATATCTGTATGATGATAAGGCGCTGGAAAAGTACAGAAAAAAACACACAGGCTTCACATTGCAGCGGTATAAAGGATTAGGGGAGATGGATCCGGAGCAGCTTTGGGAGACGACGCTCAATCCGACTACCCGTATTTTGAAACAGGTCGAAATCGAAGACGCGAGAATGGCTTCGGACGTGACCAGTATGCTGATGGGCAGCGACGTCGCGCCGCGAAGGGATTTTATCTATACGCACGCCACAGACGCGGAACTTGACGTATAAAAAGTAAAAACGAACAGAACAATGCAAACAGGAAATCTGTAAATTTGGAGGAAACATGGCAGAACAAATCATAAAGACCGAATATTCGGAAGTGATGCAGAAAAGTTATATTGATTATGCAATGAGCGTCATCTGTGCCAGAGCGCTTCCCGATGCAAGAGACGGGTTGAAGCCCGTACAGCGGAGAGTGCTTTATGCGATGAACCAGCTTCATTTAAGTCATGATAAACCGCATCGTAAATCGGCACGTATTGTCGGAGATACAATGGGTAAATTCCACCCGCATGGCGACAGCTCTATTTATGAAACGCTGGTCGTTCTGGCGCAGGAATTTAAAAAGGGCATGGCGCTTGTCGACGGACATGGCAACTTTGGCTCAATCGAAGGGGACAATCAGGCCGCAATGCGTTATACGGAAGCCAGACTGAAAAAATTTACGGAGGAAGTTTATCTGGCGGATTTAGATAAAAATGTCGTTAATTTCGTCCCGAACTTTGACGAAACGGAAAAGGAGCCGGAGGTGCTGCCGGTGCGCGTGCCGAATCTGTTGATTAACGGAGCGGAGGGAATTGCCGTCGGCATGGCGACTAATATTCCTCCTCATAATTTAGGGGAGGTCATTGACGCGGTCATTGCCTATATGGAAAATAACAAAATTACGACGGAGGAACTGCTGCAACTGATGCCGGGGCCGGATTTTCCGACCGGTGGAATTGTTGCGAATAAATCCGGACTTTTAGGAATTTATGAGACCGGTGCGGGAAAAATCAAGCTTCGCGGGAAACTGGTCTTTGAAAAAGGAAAAAGCAGGGAAAGAGACCGTCTGGTAATCACAGAGATTCCATATACGATGATTGGCGCGGGAATCGGAAAGTTTCTCTCTGACGTCGTGGATTTGGTGGAAAGCAAAAAGACGACGGATATCGTAGATATTTCCAATGCGTCGGATAAAACCGGAATACGTATTGTCTTAGAACTCAGAAAAGGCGCAGATGTAGAAAAACTGACGAATATGCTCTATAAAAAGACCAGACTGGAAGATACCTTCGGCGTCAATATGCTTGCGATTGCAGACGGAAGACCGGAGATTATGGGGCTTCAAAAAATGCTCCGATATTATGTCGATTACCAGTATGAACTGGCGCAGAGAAAGTACACGACGCTGTTGGAAAAGGCGATTGAGCAGAAAGAGATTAAAGAGGGACTGATTAAGGCGACCAACATTATTGACTTAATTATCGAGGTCATTCGCGGTTCCCAGACACAGAAGCAGGCAAAGCGGTGTCTGGTTTCCGGAGATACGCAGGACATCAAATTCAGAAATCCGGAATCAGAAATTCTTGCCGGAAATCTGTGCTTTACCGAACGGCAGGCGCAGGCAATCCTTGATTTGAGGCTGGCAAAACTGATTGGTCTGGAAATTCTCGCATTGCAGAAGGAATACGAGGAACTGACCGGTCAGATTGCAGAGTACGAGGAAATCTTAAACAGCAAACGGGCGATGACGCTTGCGATTAAGAAAGATTTAAAACAGATTAAGAAAGAGTATGCAGAGCCGCGGAAAACGCTGATTGAAGACGGAAAAGAAGCGGTTTATGACGAAAACGCTTTTGTGGAGCAGGAATATGTATTTGTGCAGGATCGGTTCGGTTATGCAAAACTTTTGGATACCGCGGCGTTTGACAGAAATATAGAGTCGGTTACCGGTGAAAATAAATATTACTTCAACTGCATGAACACAGACAGCATTTGCATTTTTACCGACAACGGCAATATGCACCAGATTAAGGCGCAGAATGTACCGGTGAAAAAGGTTCGTGAAAAAGGCGTCCCGATAGACAATTTGGGAAATTACAGCTCAAAGGGTGAAAGCATTGTGGCGTTGTTCAGCAGCGCGATGATTGCCGGAAGAAAACTGTTGTTTACGACCAAAAAAGGCATGATTAAACTGGTGGACGGAAGCGAGTTTGAGACCAACCGAAAGACCATGCTTGCGACAAAACTCGGAGAGGGAGACGAACTGGTTTCCGTAAAGATTACCAGAATTTCCAACAAACAGGCAGAAGCGCCGGAAATCGAGATGCCGGTAATGCTCTCCGGCGGCTCCGATGACTTTGAACCGCTCGATTTTGAACAGATGACCTTTGACAACATGGAAATGACGGACGATATTCCGGCACCGGAAACAGGCCTGCAGTACACAAGGGAAATTTTAATTCTTCAGACGGAGGGCGGGGTATTTCTGCGCTTTCCAATTAAAGAGGTTCCTGAGCAGAAGAAAGGGACGCTCGGCGTGCATGGAATTAAATTAAATCCGGACGACTTTGTTTCCAGTGTTTACCTTCTAGACACAGGCGATAACGAGGTGGTAGAATGGAATGGAAAGCAGGTCGAGCTTCGGAAACTGAAAATCGGCAAACGCGGGACAAAAGGGGTAAAAGTACGGAAATAGTGATACTCCCGAATAAAATAAGGAGAAAACTGTTATAGGAAGACAGAAATTGTTTTCAAAAAAACAGTCATGAAATATTTATGAAAAAAATACAAAAGAACCACAGGCAAAATCAAATAATGAGTATTGTACTGATTTTTTGTATGGCGCTGACGCTTCTTTCAGGCTTTCAGAAAAACAGAGTCGCAGCCGCGGCGGATACAGCGTTTGAAAACAGCATTGCGGCGTTTCCCGAAAGTTACAAACCGTATCTTCGGACGCTGCATACGAAGTATCCGAACTGGAGGTTTACGGCTTATAATACCGGATTAAATTTTTCTACAGTGGTCAACAAAGAGTTTGCCGACGATAAAAGTTTAATCGAGAACAGTTTTTCAAAATTATTAAAGTCCAATGGAACGGCAAAAAACTATAACGCGTCTAAAGGGACTTACATACCAAAAGACGGCGGGACATGGGTAGCCGCTTCCAAAAACTGTATTGCCTATTTTACGGATCCGAGAAATTTTCTGAACGAAACCCATATTTATATGTTTGAGTTGCTGTCTTTTGACGCCGCAACGCAGACGCAGGCGGGCGTGGAGGCAATTCTCAAGGGTTCTTTCATGTATAATAAAAAAATCGGATATATCAATACCTCAGGAAAATATATCAGCACAGACGTGTTGTATTCACAACAGATTATGCAGGCGGCAAAAACATACAATGTAAGCGCTTATTATCTTGCATCAAAAATTGTTCAGGAGATTGGGACGGGCGCGAATGCGAAGTATGCGGGAATGGGCGCAAGCGGCAGTGTTTCAGGCACTTATTCCAAAGCCTATACCGGAATTTACAATTTTTATAATATCGGAGCGTCCTCCGGTGGAAACCCGATAGCAAACGGGCTGTCATGGGCGTCGGCAGGCGGTTCATACGGCAGGCCTTGGGATACGCCCGCCAAATCCATCAACGGCGGGGCGCAGTATATTGGAGAAAAATACATTAACTGCGGACAGAATACAATTTATTATCAGCGGTTTAACGTCAATAAATCGTCTACATATGCGCTCTATACGCACCAGTATATGACGAATATTTACGGCGCGGCGAATGAGGCTGCATTTACCGCAAACGCATATGAAGATTTGGGCATTGTCGGTCTGGCAAAAACTTTTGTCATTCCGGTATACACAAATATGCCGGCGGAAAATAACGCCATTTCCTATGGAAGCTCCACGACGAAAGGGACGGTGGCTTCCGCAGTAAATGTCAGAAATCAGGCAAATACGTCCGGCGCTATTGTTACAACTTTAGAAGCGGGAGATGTTGTGACGGTCAACGCAGGCGTCATGACCAATATTGCATTTA
Organism: uncultured Lachnospiraceae bacterium; assembly: GCA_947631665.1. Classification (GTDB taxonomy): domain Bacteria; phylum Bacillota; class Clostridia; order Lachnospirales; family Lachnospiraceae; genus Eubacterium_G. The sequence continues at coordinate 18,781 of CANRMF010000006.1, forward strand.
ATTCCAGATGGCTGGCAAATCCATATTGGTATAAAATCAGTATCAATAAAAACGGAAAAAATATTCAGGGATACGTCGCCGCAACGTATATCAATATCAATCAGGAATACGGTCTTGTAAAGGGAAATTCCATGCAGGCGCCAATTTCACTGGGAAGCGGCGGCACCGTTTATTACCGCTCCGATAATCCTGCGGTGGCAAAGGTGAATACCTCCGGAAAAATCACCGCAAAAGCAGGAGGGCTTGTAACCATTTATGCGTTTACGCCGACCGGAAATTATGCGGCGACTGCGGTGCAGGTTTTTGCAAACGGCTGTACGCTGAGTCCGGCCTCCGTCAGTTTAAACGTCGGTCAGTCCAAAAAACTGACAACAACGGTTTATCCGGCCGACGCAGCGGATAAGTCTGTGAAATATGCTTCCAGCAACAAAGCAGTGGCAACCGTAACCTCTAAAGGAAAAATCAAGGCAAAAGGCCCCGGAACGGCTGTCATTACAGCGACAGCGGCTGTGGGCGGAGCGCAGGGAAAATGTACCGTCAAGGTGATCCAGCCGGTAACCGGAGTTTCGTTAAACCAAAAGTCCGTTCAACTGGCAGTCGGGGAAACGAAAAAACTCGGGGCTTCCATTAAGCCTGCCAACGCCAGCGTTAAGACGGTGACATGGAGTTCGTCAAACCGCAAAATTGCCAAAGTTTCAAAAAAAGGAAAAGTTACGGCGGTTTCTGCGGGAACAGCGACTATTTATGCAAAATCCAACAATGGAATTACGGCGTCCTGTCAGATTAAGGTCAAACCGGCAAAGGTTGTAATGACAGCAAAGTCCAGAGATTATCAGTCGGTCAGGTTAAGCTGGCCTGCCGCATCAAATCTGACCGGATATTATTTATACCGGAAAAACGCTGCGGGAAAGTATGTCAAAATTGCCACCCTGCCGGGAACTGCCACCGGTTATGTTCATCAGAAGCTTACTACGGGGAAAAAGCAGTCGTACAAGATTACCGCGTATCGGACTGTGGGTAATGTCACCTATAAAAGCAGCAGGTCGGCCGCGGTGACTGTGACGCCGGTTCCGAAAAAGACAAAAATTCTTTCTTTGACGCAGACGCATACGGGAGTGACCGTCACATGGTCGAAGATAAAAAAATCGTCCGGATATGAAATCTACCGGCGAGATAACCTCAAAAAGACTTATAAAAAGGTTAAAACCATTCTGGGAAACAAAAAATTCACATGGAGTAACCGGAAGCTTCAGACCGGAAAAACGTATTATTATAAGATTGTGGTCTATAAAAAAGTGTCGGGCAAAAAGGTTTATGGCAAATATTCCAAAGTGAAAAAAATTAAGATATAAAAGAAACGGAAAGTGTTTATAATCAGTGTTTATAATTTTCTGACCGGATTATGAAACTTTCATGGGAGAAAACGATGATTCGATTGATTGTATTTGATTTAGAAACTACGCTGGTGTCTGAAGATTCAAATCAAATTGCAGAAGAAACGCTGGAATTATTATCCGAGTTCAGGCAGAAGGATATTTATCTTGCTGTGGTTACGGGTAGAAATTATGATTGCGTTGCCCCTCTGTTTGGAAAATTAAAGGATAATATTATTTTCATATGCAATGACGGCGGCGCTATCATTTATCAGGATAAGGCGCTGAGCAAAACGCCGATGGATCGTCTAATCTGTCTGGAAATTGAGCGTGAAATCAGCGCAGATCCGCAGTATGATATTACATATGCAACCGAGCGCGGCCTCTGCATTACAAGTCATGAATATGATTTTATCAGGCGGCTGAAGGCGTTCGGGGCAGAGCCGGAATTTGTAAAAGACATCAAGGCGCTTCATGGGGACATCACAAAAATCACAGTGTATGCGAAAGACGGATTTGATGAAAAAAGTTTTGAACACTTTTATTCTAAATGGGAAAAGGGCGCGAACGTAGCGATATCCGGCCCAAACCAGATGGATATTACGGCGCGGTACGTGCACAAGGCGTCTGCGCTGGCGCTGATTCAGCAGATTTTTGAAATTACGGCGGAGGATACGGTCGTGTTTGGCGGAGGATACAGCGATATAGAGATGTATGGGTATTCCTATTTCAGTTATGCGATGCAGAATTCCGATGCGGAGGTGAAACGCGCGGCGCAGTACATTACGGTCAATGTAGATACGATTTTAGAGGATATATTAAGAATGAGATAATTCCGGTTGGAAAGTTAGGAGATTGTTATGAAAAAAAAGAGACTTCTGCTTGTTGCGGCAGTGGCGGCAGCGATGAGTATTACGGCAGGCTGCGGTATTAAAACCGACACTCCGATTATCGGAAAAATTGCAGGATTGGACAGTGATGAAATTTTCAAAGTAGGAGAACTGATTTGTCCGAAAGAGGAATATATGCTTCTCTTTATGAATACGCAAAATCAGTACAAAAAAGATTTCGGAAAAGGTCTTGACTGGAACGCTGCGGTGACGGAAGATAAAACGCTTCAGGACGTTGTCAGGGAGCAGGCAAAGGAGGAGTTGTCCGTCATTTATGGGCTGGCAGAGCTGGCGCAGGAAAAGCAGATGTCGCTTTCTGCAGAAGAACAGGCTGCCGCAGAAAGCGCCGCAAAAGAATTTTATAACGGAATGACAGACGAGGAGCGGGACTATACGGACTCCAGCCTCAAAGATGTGGAAAACCTGTACACCAAAATGCTTTTGGCAAAGAAGGTAAAGACGGATATTTCAAAAGATGCCGGAAAAGACATCAGCGACGAACAGGCAAGAGTTATCAAAATACAATATATTCATATGAACTCCAAAAATCAGACGCAGAAAAAAATCCGCTCAACCTTTGATGAAGTGACCTCTGTCGTAAACGGCGGATATCAGGAGTTTATACGCGAGGCAAAGCAGTATTCGCTGGATTCCGATTTGGAACTGACTTTGAAAAAGAATGAAGCGGACAAAAAGTTTCAGCAGGAGGCGTTCAATCTGAACGACGGGGAAATCAGCCCGATGATTCAGGACGGAACAGATTATTATCTGGTCTACTGTGTCAGCAGTTATCTGGAAAAAGAGACCGGACAAAATAAAAACGCATTGATTGAAGCGGCAAAGCAGCAGGCGCTTGACGCAGAGTATCAGAAATTTCTTTCTTCGGTCAAAACAGATTTTAATACGTCTGCGTGGGAAAAAATAAACGTGTCAACGGACGCCAAGGTGCAGACGACAGAACTAATGCAGGGCATTTATTAAGAGGTTATAGAAAAGCCTCCCGTAATCTGATGAATTCATCATTTTACGGGAGGCCTTTATTTTTTACCCGATCAGCATTTTTACCCAATCAGCGTTGGTCTATTCCGCTTTTTTTGGTTCAGATTTGATATTTACTTTGGAACAGACAAATGCCCATATTTTTTCATATGGCAGGAATAACATAATAATTGCCAGAATGGTAATAATCAGTCCCGGAACAAAGCCGGCAGGAGTATATTTGAATACCACCGTATGCTGTCCCGGTGACAATACAACGCCGGTCAATGAATCGCCGCAGATTGGCAGGGTTTCTGCCCTGTTACCGTCGACATATACCTTCCAGCCTTTTTCATATGGGATAGAGGTGTACATCAGGCCGGTATTTTTTACGGTAATCGTACCCTCCAGTTTTGTGTCGTCCGCAGTGGTGACATGATAGGTTTCACTGCTTAACTGCTGGTGATCCGCTTCCCATGCGGCTGCGTCATAGGCGTAAGCATAGCAGGTAGCGGAGGTATCGGATAATGTCACCGTAGCGCCGGCAGGCACATTTCCGATGTGGCAGATATAATTGCTGTCTGTATCGGAAAAGCTTTTAGAGTTTCCTGCCGTAGTAGCTGTCGCAGTCGTTGTCGCAGCGCCGGCAGCCGGCGTTTGGGCTACGGTAGTCTGCGCTCCGTTAATTGTGGCCGTCAGATTTTCATTGGACGTCATACAGTAAAAATAGATGTCCATCGTCTGCGGAGTGTCAGTGACTCCGGTATTGCTGACGTCCGTCATATCATAGGACGCCGTAATGGAGCCGTTTTGCGTTTTTAATTTGTGGAACACCGTCTGCGCGTTGGTAATGGAGTTGTTTACAAAACTGTTCTGCACCGCAAACGGATCGGAAATATAAACGTCCTCTGTAATGGCTTTTCCGTTTTCGTCAACTTCGGACTGACCGTCTTTTCCGGTCACAGGCTGTTCGGTAACGACTTCCGCTTTCATCTTTGCCATCGTATTGGACTTAATCATAAAGCCGAGAGGCAGAGAGCGGTTAAACTTATATAAATTCAATGTCACATTATTTTCATTTGCCGTTGTTAAAAAGGTTTCCGCATCGCTGAAGGTAGGCTCATTATCGGTATACTCATACTGAAGGGCATACAGGGCGGCAGTCACCGGCGTAATGCCATAGTGTGAGAAAGAGTTTGTTGAAACCTGTAAACCGATTGCATCATAGTAAGTCTGTGTTGACGCCAGCGAAACGGAACAGAAGGTGGAGATACTCCGGTAGCGGTATCTTGCACCGTCATTTTTTGTTCCAAACGATGCAGTCTGCGCGCGGTAAAAAGCGTCGTCTGCATCTTGCTGCGCAAAATCATTCAGTTTTGCGTAACTGTCCACTGAATTGTAATAGGACGCTTTTTCCTGTGTGCTGACAATCGTGGTAAGAGCCAGATTAAACGTCAGCTCGCAGAAAACAGTCAGAATCATGATATAGGCAATAAAACCTTTTAAATGAGGTTTTGCGCGGTACCATAAAAGGAAAACAAAATAAATTAAAATAAACAGAATACTGCAATATACCATTTTGAGATAAATTCCGTCGGAAGACGAATTGTCATTGTACAATTCATTCAAAAATGTCGGCGTATCGTAAATTGCTTTGCACAATAATATGAGCGCAATCGAGCCGAGTACCGAACCGAAAATCTGTTTATTCTTATAAGACCTAATATGAAGAAGCGCCTCGTAACACATTACCAGAATGATAAAAATATAAAGGAATGAAAATCTTCCTGACAGACTGTTCGGATAGTGGAAGCCATGCCAGATGTATGTTGGCAGATTAAAGCACATACTAAATAACAGCACAGCGGCAATGGCTGTTTTTCCAATCCGTTCCCTTAAAGGAATTTTTCTGCACAGGCAGAACATCGGAATCAGGAAAAATGCCGCGACCGTACAGTAAACATTCGGATCCGGATAATTTTTTAATTCCGCAATCGGCGTAACGATTAACGAGCGTAAAAAGACATAAAAAACGGAGAAATATTCCGTTAAATCCCGCCAGTCGGATTTTGCGGAAACCGTATTCATCAGCCCAAGATATGCGGGAATCACCATAATCGCTGAAAGCGCGCCGGATAACAGGGAATATAAAACGTAATCCTTAATCACGAGCAGCCGTTCTTTCAGACTGTTTTCCTGTCCGAAATTTTTCGTAAGGAAAAGATATAGAAAATAAATAACGCTGAAAATACAAATCATAAAGCCGATATAGTAGTTGGAAAACAGCGCGATTCCCAAAGAAACAGCGTACATTCTGCACTTTTTTTCTTCGACTAACTTTTCAAGCCCAAGCACGATAATCGGCAGAAGCCACAGACAGTCAAGCCACATGATATTCCAACTGAAAGCGGCAAAATAAGAAGACAGCCCGTAAGCAGAGCCGATAGCCGCCGTCAGAATAGAGTTTTTATTAAAATGTTTTGTTAAATAATAAGAAGTGGTAAAACCGGCAAGTCCCATTTTAACGATAATGGAAAAACTGATAAAGTCAGAAACCTCGGCCGGCCATATCAAAATCAGGAGATTTAAAGGGCTGGAGAGATAGTAGGTCGCCACACTCCAGAAATTCATTCCCCCGCCAAACTCCCATGAGTAAAACAGGCTGCCGCCGCTGCGGAGTTTGTCCTGCAATACCTGAAGAAACGGCGCGTATTGATGATAACAGTCGCTTCTGAGATACATCTGGTTTCCAAATGGGATAATGTCCTTAAAATAGTAAACAATAAGCATGGAAACGACAGGAATGGCAAATGCAAGAAAATGAAATTTATTTTTCCTGCATAAGTTTTTAAAATTTTTCATCTTGTTTGATTCCTTTCTGTTTTGAATTGAATATAAATAATTTACTGATAATATAATTGATACATACCGTTAAAATCATTGCGGAAATTTTTGCCGTATAAGGATTTCCATGAAGAATATGAAAAACCAGCAGAATCAGTTCGCTCATCAGCAGGGTGGCAATCCGCGTTTCTGAAAATCTCAGAAATTCATAGAAAATTTCAGAAAATCCGGTTGTCCCGCTGTTAAAAACAAACCGCCTGTTGGTAATGTAGGCAAAGATAATTGCGCAAAAGGTTGAAATCATATTGGCAATCAGGATATTGATATCCATAGATGTCAATACGGAGTATACCCCCACATCAATGACCGATGTAAAGATACCAAAAAACATATAGGTAACCATTTCATAACTGATTAGTCCATAAATTAAACTCTGAATTTTTTCGCCATGAAAATGTTCTAATAAAAAAGCTCTGAAGCATAGAATTTTATCTTTCATGCGTATCTCCCTATAAAGATAGTTTATCTATTTATAGTCTTTAATATTAGAGTCCTGAATAATATAAATCGGGCGGTCTTTTGTTTCAAGATAGATATTTGCAATATATTCGCCCAAAACCCCTAAGGATAATTCAATAATGCCGCCCATAAATAAAATGGCAGTCAGCAGTGTGGCATATCCGGATACGTCAATGCCAAATGCCAATTTTTGAATAATCGTAACGAGAATCAGCAGAAAGGACAGCAGGGAAATGACCAGTCCCAATGCTGTCAGCACTCCCAGAGGAACAACGGAAAACGAGGTAATCCCCGTAATGGCGTAGCGTAGTAGTTTTCGGAAACTCCATTTAGTAGCGCCGGCAGGGCGTTCGATATTTTCAAATGGAATCCATGAAGTATTAAAACCAACCCATGAAAAAATACCCTTTGAAAAACGCTGAACCTCTCCGAGCCTGATAATATTATCTACCATCTGCTTTGTCATCATTCTGAAATCAACGGCGTTCTGCTCCAGATGCACACTGGTAAAACGGTTGTTAATCCGGTAAAACAGCGAAGAAAAAGCGCTCCTTATTTTGGATTCCCCTTTACGGCTTTCCCTCATTCCGGCGCAGCAGTCGTATCCTTTTTCAATTTCACGAATCATAGCGGGCACAAGCGCGGGCGGGTGCTGCAAATCAGCGTCCATCACAATTGTGTAATCGGCGCAGGTATTGCATAAACCTGCGTACATTGCCGCCTCTTTTCCAAAATTTCTGGAAAAGGTAATATATTTCACGTTGTCATGCTCCTCGCTCATTTGTTTTAAAATCAAATGAGTCCGATCCCTGCTGCCGTCATTGACAAAAATATAGGAAAAATCATAACCGTCAATTCCGTTATAAACTTTTTCGGATTCGGTATAAAACAGTTCCAGCATAGCTTCTTCATTGTAGCAGGGAACCACGACATTTACAGTTTTCATAGCAACCTCCAGACTTATGGTGTCTTTATCCCATAATTACCATCTATTTTACAATAAATTGGTATAAGAGTAAAGAAAAAACATAAGATAAAAGGCATTGTACAAACATAAGTCTGCACAATGCCTGTATGAAACGATATTGCCGCTGTCTGCGGGTAAAACGGATTATTTTTTATCCAATTCCTGCATTTTCATTGCGCGCACCTTTAACGGAAGACCGAATAAAGTGATAAAGCCTTCGGCGTCGTGGTGGTCATAAAGGTCGCCGGTCGTAAAGGAGGCAAGGGATTCGCTGTACAGTGAATATGGGGAGGTTGTTCCCGCTTTAATAATATTTCCTTTATACAGTTTGAATTTGACCTCGCCGGTAACATATTCCTGCGTCTTTTCCACAAACGCCTGTACTGCTTCACGCAGCGGAGTAAACCATTTTCCCTCGTAAACAATCTGAGCCATTTTGTTGCCCATGTCTTTTTTGACCTCCATTGTAGCGCGGTCTAAGACCAACTCCTCTAACTGCGCGTGAGCTTCCATTAAAATTGTTCCGCCCGGTGTTTCATAAACGCCGCGTGACTTCATTCCGACAACGCGGTTTTCCACAATATCGACAATGCCGATGCCATGCTTTCCGCCCAGTCTGTTCAGCTCGCGGATAATATCGGAAACTTTCATCTGTTTTCCATTGACGGAAACAGGAACGCCTTTTTCAAAAGTCATGGTGACATATTCGCCTTCGTCCGGCGCCATTTCCGGTGAAACGCCAAGCACCAGCAGATGCTCGTAGTTCGGTTCGTTTGCCGGATCCTCCAGCTCAAGACCTTCATGGCTGATATGCCACAGGTTCCGGTCGCGGCTGTAACTCTGGTCTGCTGAAAACGGAAGGTCAATGCCATGCTCCTTGCAGTAGGCGATTTCTTCTTCGCGGGAATTCATAGTCCAGTGTTCATCTCTCCATGCGGCGATAATTTTTAAATCCGGAGCCAGCGCTTTAATGCCAAGCTCAAAACGGATCTGGTCGTTGCCCTTTCCGGTCGCGCCATGACAGATTGCAACAGCGCCTTCTTTTCTGGCAATTTCCACTAATCTTTTTGCAATTCCCGGACGCGCCATGGAAGTACCGAGCAGATACTTGTTTTCATAGACGGCGCCTGCCTGTACGCAAGGTACAATATATTCGTCGCAGAATTCGTCCGTAATGTCTTCAATATATAATTTTGACGCGCCGGAATATTTTGCTCTTTCTTCCAGTCCGTCCAATTCTTCTTCCTGTCCGCAGTCAATGCAGCAGCAGATGACTTCATAATCGTAATTTTCCTTTAACCATGGAATGATAGCAGTAGTATCCAGTCCGCCTGAATAAGCTAAAATCACTTTTTCCTTTGCCATTTCTTTTTCCTCCATATTTAACATCATTTTTAATCAACAGTTGTAATATACATCATCGGCCTATAAAAAACAAGTATTTCAAGGGAGTTCCTTGAAAAAAATGAATAAATATACAAAAAAGTTGCATAAAACAGAAAAGAGATGTATATTTATTAAGTCGAAACTGAAAAAAGATGTTGTGTTTTGACAGGGAAAATACTAAAATCTAAAATAAGGTCTGTTTACAGGGTAAACGGCGGTCAACAGAAACAACGGAGAAACCGGTATTCGATTTGGGAAAACGCCGGTTCAGGAGGAGTATTATGATTAAAGCGGGAATTATCGGTTCTACCGGATATGCGGGCGCGGAGCTTGTGCGGCTTTTATGCCGTCATTCCAAAGTCGAAATAAAATGGTTTGGCTCACGCAGTTATATTGGAGAACGATATGCGGACGTGTTCCGCAATATGTTTGAGATTGTAGACGAGAAATGTCTTGACGACAATATGGAGCAGCTCGCAGATGCGGTTGACGTTATTTTTACGGCAACGCCGCAGGGGTTGTGCGCTTCTTTGGTCAATGAAGATATTTTAAATAAAGTAAAAATGATTGATTTAAGTGCCGACTTCCGGCTGAAGGACGTGGCGGTTTATGAAAAGTGGTACGGCATTAAACATCAGAGCCCGCAGTTTTTAGAGGAAGCGGTGTACGGTCTTTGTGAAATTAACCGCAGCCGGACAAAAGACGCGCGGATTATCGCAAATCCGGGCTGCTATACGACATGCAGTATCCTGTCGGTGTATCCGATGGTAAAGGAAGGACTGATTGAACCGAAATCCATTATTATCGACGCAAAATCCGGCACCTCCGGAGCAGGGCGCGGCGCAAAAGTGCCAAACCTTTTCTGCGAGGTCAACGAAAATATAAAGGCTTACGGCGTTGCCACGCACAGACATACGCCGGAGATTGAAGAACAATTGGGCTACGCGGCCGGCGAAGAAGTACTCATTAACTTTACGCCGCATCTTGTGCCGATGCAGCGGGGAATTCTTGTGACGGCGTATGCGGATTTGAAAAAAGACGTTTCCTATGAGGAAGTCAAAGCGGTCTATGACAAATATTATAAGAAAGAACAGTTTGTCCGCGTTCTTGAAAAAGACGTCTGTCCGGAAACAAGGTGGGTAGAAGGCAGCAATTATGTTGATGTAAACTTTAAATTAGATGCGCGCACCAACCGCATTATTATGATGGGAGCGCTGGATAATCTCATCAAAGGCGCTGCCGGTCAGGCGGTACAGAATATGAACATTGTTTTCGGACTGCCGGAAAATATGGGGCTTGAGCAGGTTCCGATGTTTCCGTAATGATGTTTCCGTAAATGCGGCGGAATTAGCCAACACAGCAGGCAGAGATAGGTTTAATAAGAGGATTGACAGAACTCATAAGAGGATAGCATTGATAAGAGGATAGGATTGATAAGAGGAGAAAAAGTCATGAGAAAAGTAAAAGGCGGTGTTACTGCGGCAAAAGGATTTTCTGCAATGGGCGTCCATGCGGGAATTAAGAAAAATCAAAAAAATGATATGGCAATGATATACAGCAGGGTTCCATGTATTGCGGCGGGCACATTTACGACAAATCAGGTGAAGGCGGCGCCGGTATTGTGGGATCAGAAAATGATTTATGAAACGCCGTACTCTCAGGCAATCGTCTGTAACAGCGGCGTGGCAAACGCCTGCACCGGCGAGGAGGGAATGGATTATTGCGGCGAAATGGCTGAAATTGCGGCGGAAACGCTTGGAATTAAAAAACGCATGGTTTTGGTCGCATCGACCGGAGTGATTGGAGAGCAGCTTCCGATTGCAAAGATTATTCATGGAATCCGGCTTCTCGCGCCAAAACTTCAAAGCGACGAGGAGGGCGGACATCAGGCGGCAAAGGCAATCATGACGACGGATACCGTACCAAAAGAAATCGCCTATTCCTTCAAAATCGGTGACCATACGGTGAGAATCGGCGGTATGTGTAAAGGCTCCGGCATGATTCACCCGAATATGTGCACGATGCTCGGATTTATTACAACGGACATCAATATCAGCAAGCATTTATTATACGAGGCGCTGAGCAGCGACGTACAGGATACCTACAACATGGTTTCCGTCGACGGGGACACCTCCACCAACGATACGGTGCTGCTGCTTGCCAACGGGCTTGCCGGCAACCCGAAAATTACGGAAAAAAATGAGGATTATTACCAGTTTGTGCAGGCGCTTCATGCAGTCAATGAATTTTTGTGCAAAAAGATTGCCGGAGACGGAGAGGGCGCAACCGCGCTGTTTGAAGTCAAGGTCATTGGCGGAGAGAGCAAGGAGCAGGCAAAGACGCTTGCAAAGTCTATCGTGTCCTCCAATCTGGTAAAGGCGATGATTTACGGACATGATGCAAACTGCGGACGGATTTTATGCGCGATGGGGTATTCTTCAGCGCGGTTCAATCCGGATACCGTCGATATTTATTTTGAAAGCAGGGCGGGAAAACTCAAGATTGTGGAAAACGGTATCCCAACCGGTTACAGCGAGGAGAAGGCGACAAAGATTTTGTCAGAGCCGGAAGTAACCGCCATTGCCGATGTAAAAATGGGCGGGGCTGAGGCGACCGCGTGGGGCTGCGATTTGACACACGACTATGTGAGTATCAATGCGGACTACCGGAGCTGACAGTGAAAGCGGGCTGCCGCAGTTGACAGTGAATGCAGACTATCGGAGCTGACAGCGATAGCGGACTACCGGAGTTGACAGTGAAAGCGGGCTGCCGCAACCGGCAATGAAAGAGGATAGAAAGGACAGGAACAGAAGCATGTTAATGAAAGGACAGCAGAATCTCGAAATGGAGAAGTGGATTGAAAAGGGCGATGTGCTGATTGAGGCGCTGCCTTATATCCAGCGGTTTAACCGGAAAATTATTGTTGTAAAATATGGCGGAAGCGCAATGCTTGACGAGGATTTCATGCGGAGCGTCATTCAGGATATTACGCTGTTGAAACTGGTCGGATTTAAGCCGATTATCGTACATGGCGGTGGAAAAGCGATCAGCAGGCATATCGACCGTCTCGGAATGGAAACGCAGTTTGTCAACGGATTGCGCGTGACCGACGAGGAAACGCTGGACGCGGCGGAGATGGTTTTAAACAGCGTGAATAAACGGCTTGTACAGATTGTGGAACAGCTTGGCGTCCGCGCAATCGGTATCAGCGGAAAAGACGGAAAACTGCTGACGGTGAAAAAGAAATTTTCCGGTAGCGAGGATATCGGTTATGTCGGAGAGGTCACAGAGGTTCATGCGGATATTCTGTTAGACCTTTTGGAAAAAGATTTTCTTCCGATTGTGTGTCCGATTGGACTTGACGACGAGTTTCATGGATATAATATCAATGCCGACGACGCGGCAAGCGCGATTGCAGAGGCGGTCAAAGCGGAAAAACTGGCGTTTCTTACGGATACCGAAGGCGTATATACAAATCCGGACGATCCGGGCGCGGTGATTTCTGAAATGACCTTGTCAGAGGCGCAGGAGCTCATTGACAACGGAACGATTGCGGGCGGTATGCTTCCAAAAATTAAAAACTGTATGGACGCCATCAAAAACGGCGTGTCAAGAGTACATATTTTAGACGGACGGATTCCGCACAGTATTCTGCTCGAAATCTTTACAAATAAAGGAATCGGAACTGCAATTTTAGACGATGCGCAGGAAAAATTTTACAAAGAGGAATATTCCAAATAAGACGATTGTCGGGGAGGAGAAGCTTCATGAATGAAAAAGAATATATGGACATGGCAGAAAAATATATGATTCACGCTTACAACCGATTTCCGGTTGTGATTGAACGGGGAGAGGGCGTGCATGTTTATGACACGCAGGGAAAGCAATATCTGGATTTTGCGGCAGGGATTGCGGTCTGCTCTCTGGGGCATCACCATAAAGAATATACAGAGGCGCTGAAAGAGCAGATGGATTTGATTATGCATACGTCCAATCTGTATTACAATGTTCCGGCAGTCGAGGCTGCAAAAAAACTGGTTCAGGCGACCGGATTAGAGAAGTGCTTTTTTACGAACAGCGGCGCGGAGGCAATCGAGGGCGCGTTTAAGACCGCAAAGCGTTACGCTTACGATAAAAACGGCGCGGGAGAATACGAAGTCATTGCGATGAAGCAGTCGTTTCATGGAAGAACGATGGGCGCGCTGGCGCTGACCGGAAATCCGCATTATCAGGAACCGTTCGGGCCGATGCTTGCGGGAATCCGTTATGCGGAGTTTAACAATCTTGAAAGTGTGAAAGCGCTTGTCAATGACAAAACCTGCGCGGTTATTTTAGAGGTAGTGCAGGGCGAGGGCGGAATTTATCCTGCTACTGAAGAATTTGTCAGGGGAATCCGCGCGCTGTGTGACGAGAGAGATATTCTGATGATTTGCGATGAAATCCAGTGCGGCATGGGAAGAACCGGCACGATGTTTGCCTACCAGCAGTATGGCGTTCTGCCGGATATTGTTGCCTGCGCGAAAGCACTGGGCTGCGGAATTCCTGTCGGCGCGTTTGTTACAGGTAAAAAGTGCTGCGGCTCTTTAGTGCCGGGCGATCATGGCACGACCTACGGCGGCAATCCGTTAGCGGCAGCCGCAGTCAACAAGGTTTTTGAAATTTATGAGAAGGAGCATCTGTTAGAACACGTCTGTCAGACAGGCGCTTACTTTGAACAGGAGCTTGATAAAATTGCAGCGGAATCTGACCATGTCACTGCCCGCAGGGGAAAAGGACTGATGCAGGGACTCGTGCTGAATGTTCCGGTCAGGGACGTCATTGACAGGGCACGCGAAAGGGGACTGCTCGTGATTTCTGCGGGAGAGAACGTACTCCGCATGGTGCCTCCGCTGATTGTCACAAAGAAAGACATCGACGAAATGATTGATATTTTGAGAAAATCTCTGTAACTTTATAAAATTAAGTGAAACTTTACAAAATTAAGTGAAATTTACTTGTCGAATTGTTAAATCTATGTTATATGTCTATTTGGGTATGATAAAATTGGATTCTAAAAATGCAGAGTGTTTTTACGGATTTAGGAGAAAAAACATATGAATACTGAGTTTTATGTGCAGATTACCGAACTGCTCAGCGGACTTGCTTTATTTCTGTTCGGTATGAAGTATATGAGTGAGAATCTGCAGCAGGCAGCCGGAGAGAAACTGCGAACCTTTCTCGACCGATGTACGAAGAACAAATATATCGCAGTCTTGTTTGGTGCATTGTTTACGGCGTTTATCCAGTCCTCCGGCGCGACGACAGTAATGGAGGTCGGTTTTGTCAATGCCGGAATTCTCACCTTAGAAAAGTCTATCGGGATTACGTTCGGCGCCAATATCGGTACGACGATTACCTCTCAGCTCGTTTCTCTGAAACTGACCGCTGTTGCGCCGTTTATTATTTTCATCGGCGCAGTCGTGATTATGTTTGGAAAAAAACCGCTGCTCAGAAAAATTGCGGCAGTGATTTTTGGATTTGGCGCGCTGTTTCAGGGCATCAACCTGATGACCGGATCGCTTCAGGGACTTGCCGGCTATCACACGATTCAGGAAATTTTCAAATTGATGGACGATCCGATTGTGGCGGTGCTGACCGGATTGATTTTGACGATTATCGTGCAGAGTTCTTCCGTAACCGTCAGTGTGCTGGTACTTCTGGCAGGAATCAGTTTAAGTTCTGGAGAACCATTGGTTTCCAGACTGATGTGTCTGTACTTTATACTCGGCGCCAATATCGGCTCGTGCGCTCCTGCGGTTATGGCTTCCATCGGGGCAAGCCGGAACGCAAAGAGAACCGCATTTATCCATGTGATGTTTAATGTGGTCGGACTGGTGATTATCTCCGTAATTCTGGCAACACCGGCGCAGAGATATCTGATTGATTTTGTAAACTCCATCAGTACGTCAAACAAGCGTTTTGTTGCAAATGCAGATACGATATTTAAGACATTCCAGTGTATCATTCTGTTGCCATGCTCAAACCTGTTAATGAAGCTTTCCAAGAAGGTCATTCATGCGAGAGGACAGGAAGATGCGGACGACGATGTTATGACATTAAAATATATCGGAAGCACCGGTACGCAGACGCCGTCTGTCGTTATCGTTGAGGTTGTAAACGAGATTGCCAGAATGGCAGGCATGGTAAAGGAAAATCTTGACGCCGCCATGATGGCGCTGCTCAGAAAAGACAAAAGCAACTCGGAAAAGATTTTTGCGCGTGAAAAATATATCGACTATCTAAGCCACAGGATTACCGAGTACATGGTAAAGGCAAACCAGTACGACATTCCGATTCACGACAGAAAACGTTTGGGCGGACTGTTTCATGTAGTCATTGATATTGAGCGTATCGGCGACCATGCGATTAACATTATGGAAGACGCCATCAAAGAGGAAAATACGCATATCAGATTTTCTGAAGAAGGAAAGCAGGAGATGATTGATATGTATGACAAAGTCGCGGAAATCTTTGAAAAGGCAATTCATATTTTTGTGACGATGGACAAGTCTGAGTTTGATGAAATCAACAAATTAGAGGAAACGATTGACCAGATGCAGATTGATTTTCAGGAGTCGCATGTGGAACGAATGGCAAAAGAGCAGTGCTCGATTGAGGCAGGTCTGATTTTTACCGATTTGGTAATCGGACTGGAGAGAATTGCCGACCATTCCACGAATATTGCGTATTCCATCTTACAAAAGTAAACGGTCTGCAAGGTATAAAGCGGGAATATTTGTAAAAAATAAACCAGTAGATAATTTTTCTACCGGTTTATTTTTTTATGTGGGGGTTTTAAGTATGTGGGGAATTATTATTGCGCTGGTATCGGGCGCGCTGATGAGTATTCAGGGAGTGTTCAATACGGAGGTGACCAAAAACAGCAGTCTGTGGGCGGCAAATTCATGGGTGCAGCTGACCGCGTTTATTGTATGCGCTGCGGCGTGGCTTTTTACCGGAAGACAAAATATTACAGGAATATTTCATATCGACCATAAATATATGTTGTTAGGAGGAGTTATCGGCGCGTTTATCACGCTGACAGTCATCAAAAGCATGGACGCTTTAGGGCCTGCGCAGGCTGTCCTTCTGATTGTGGTTTCCCAGATAGCAGTTGCCTATTTAATCGAGGTTTTCGGAATGTTTGGCGTGGAGAAAGCAGCGTTTGAATGGAGTAAGCTTTTAGGATTGGCGCTTGCAATTAGTGGAATTTTCATTTTTCAGCGATAAAATTGTTATAATTTTGTAAGATTTTATTCTTGCGTCCGGGGTTTTTATTTTGTAAAATGGACTTGTACATTCATAGGGAAGCTCTGTTTTAGGAGATGAATGTATGAGAAAAATATATTTTGTTGTTTTATTTTTACTAATTTCTATTTTGGCAGGCTGTAAAGACGAGGCCGTACAGGTTTCGCTATCTGATGAAACGGCGGCGGAGACGACTGCGGACAGGGAAAGTCCTTCCGATGCTCTGATATATGTCTATATCAGCGGCGCAGTCAAATCTCCCGGAGTGTATCCGGTGAAAGAGGGCACCCGTATTTTTTCCCTGATTGAGATGGCAGGGGGATTTACCAAAAAGGCGAGACGGGACTGTCTGAATCAGGCGGAGCCGGTCAGCGACGGACAGACGGTGCACGTGATGTCCAAGCGGGAGTACCAAAGGAGCAAAAGTCAGAGCGGACAGACCGGAGATGAAACGCCGCGTGAAGCTGCGGATAAAAAAATCAATATCAATACCGCGTCAGAGCAGGAGTTGATGACGCTTCCGGGTATCGGTCAGGTCAAAGCGGCGGCCATTATGGAATACAGAGAAAAGAATGGTAATTTTACCGATGTAGAAAAGATTAAAGATGTCAGCGGCATCGGCGATTCTACATTTTCAAAGTTAGAGGGTATGATTACGATAAATTAGAAAGGGCGTTTTTATGAAGGCTTTAGTTGTCGATGATGAAAAGTTGATTGTTAAGGGATTAAAGTTCAGTCTGGAGCAGGAAGGATATGAAGTGGACTGCGCTTATGACGGGCAGGAGGCTGTGGATAAGGCGAAAGCAGGCTCTTATGACATTGTCCTTCTGGATTTAATGCTTCCTGTGTTTGATGGTTACGAGGTCTGCCAGCAGATTCGTGAATTTTCGGATATGCCGATTATCATGCTGACGGCAAAAGGGGACGACATGGACAAAATTTTGGGATTGGAATATGGCGCTGACGACTATATTACCAAACCGTTTAATATTTTAGAGGTGAAAGCCCGTATCAAAGCCATTACCCGCAGAAACAGGAAAAAGAACGCGGTAGTCTCCGCACCGAAGATTATTACTTCCGGAAACCTGAAACTTGACGTGGAAACCAAGCGGCTGTACATAAACGATCAGGAAATCCGTCTGACGGTCAAGGAATTTGACATCTTAAAGCTTTTAGCGGAAAATCCGGGAAAAATATACAGCAGAGAACAGCTTTTGACGCTGATTTGGGGCTCCAAAAATCCGGGAGACGCCAGAACAGTTGATGTAAATGTAAGAAGATTAAGGGAAAAGATTGAAGAAAATCCTGCCAAGCCTGAGTATGTGCATACAAAGTGGGGCATGGGTTACTACTTTCAGGGATAGTTGAATGAAAAAATATTCAAAGGCGAACAAAGTACTAAGGAGCTTGAAATTCAGAGTTTTTACAGTCGTTGCTTTAACGGTGATTGTACCGACTCTGATTTCAAGCATATTTATTTATCATATTGCGGTGAACAATTACTGCAATAAGCGGATAAACCGGTTTAAGGCCGGAAATACCGTTATCCAGAATACGGCGGATACGGCGCATTATTTTGATGAAAATGAAAATGAAGAAATTGCCGGCGACGTCCAACAGACAGACAATACAATCTTGCAGAATAATTCGCAGATTGAACATTTGTCTAAGGCTTACGGGTGCAGAATTCAGATTATTAACGCAAAGAGCGTTATTTTATATGACAGCGGCAGCGATTCAGGAAAGACAAGCCTTGCGCAGATTGTTCAGGAAAGTCTGTCGGGAAAGTCTTTGGAAAAAGAGGCAGACGGTTACATGGAGTATGCCAATCCGGTGATGGTCAATTCCGAAAATTCTTCGGGAAAGACAGTGCTTGGCGTCATCTATACCAGTTATTCGCTGAAAGAGGTTCAGGAGTATCGCGAGGTGGTAGGCCGTTATGTCAGCATGACCGTCATTCTGATGATTATATTGGCGTTGCTGGCTGCATGGCTTTTGAGCATTTTGTTTACGAAACCGATTAAGCGGATTGAAAAATCCATTACCGAGCTGTCGCTTGGAAAGGAACTCCAGGACGCCGAAACAAAAAAAGATTATGTCGAGCTGATGGAAATCAGCAGGGATTTCAAAGAACTGGTAGAACGCTGGACGACGCAGGTTCAATCACAGCAGGAATTTGTTTCCAATGTTTCCCATGAATTGAAAACGCCGATTACCTCTATGAAAATTCTTGCCGATTCCCTACTGGGGCAGCAGGGAATGCCGGAGGAGTTGTATCAGGAATTTTTACAGGATATTTCAAAGGAAATCGACCGCGAAAATGACATCATCACAGACCTTTTGGAACTGGTGCGCATGGAAAAATCCCAGACGGAAATCACTATCTCCACAGCCAATATTAACGATATCGTGGAAATGGTATTAAAACGTCTGAAACCGATAGCAGAGGCAAAGAATATCGAACTGGTATTTGAGAGTTTCCGTCCGGTGGCTGCCGATGTTGATGAAGTCAAATTTTCCAGTGTGGTCAACAATCTGGTGGAAAATGCCATCAAGTACAATAATGAAGACGGGACGGTGACCGTTTCCCTCAACTCTGACCATCAGTACTTTTATCTGAAGGTTACCGATACCGGCATTGGAATCGCCGAAGAAGATCAGGCAAGAGTATTTGAGCGGTTTTTCCGCGTAGACAAAGCGCGGGCAAGAGAAACCGGAGGCTCAGGTCTCGGACTTGCCATCACGAGAGAAATTATTTTAAAGCATCATGGTTCGATTAAGGTGCATAGCAAAGAGGGAGAGGGCACGACTTTTATTGCAAGAATTCCGTTAAAATATATTCAGCAGGATAACTTATGAGAAAAAGATTTCAATCAATCATCAATTTTATATTCGTCTGTCTGCTGACCTGCGCGCTGTGCGGCTGCGGACAGGAACCCCCGAAAGAAAGCGGATTTTATGTGTATTGCGTCAATGCTGATTTTCATGGCGTTTCTACGGTTTTGGCAAAATTGGAAGCAGAAGGGGAAAACGGGCAGATTGAAGAACTTTTAAAACAGCTTCAGGAAGAACAGCCGAAAAAAGGCTGTATCAATGCTGTTCCCACCTCTGTAAAGGTACAGGGGTATTCCCTTACAGATAAGATATTGACCGTTGATTTTTCGGAAACTTATTATGAGATTTCCGGACAGCAGGAGCGGTTGTGCAGAAGCGCCGTCGTGCTGACGATGGTTCAGCTTGATTTTGTCGACTCCGTTGCGTTTACGGTAGAAGGACAGCCGTTGGTGATTGACGGTGAAATTGTGGAAGCGATGAATCACAATAACTTTGCTTCCGATATGGTCGGCGAAGAAGGCAGATTTGAGAAAACTGACTTAATTCTTTATTACGCCAATCAGGACGGTACGGCGCTGAAGGAATGTGAAAAGAAAGATGTCGCGCTTGACGGTATGTCGGTGGAGGAGCTGATTGTCCACGAACTGATACAGGGGCCGGAAAAATCTGATGCGCTTGCGACACTGTCCAATCAGGTAAAGGTAAACAGCGTTACCACAGTGGACAATATCTGCTATGTGGATTTCGCGCCGAATTTTCTTACGGAGCAGAGCATCGTTCCAAACCGGCTGGTCATTTATTCGATCGTCAACTCGATTTTGGAACTGACGGATATCAATCAGGTACAGATTACCGTAGATGGGGACGACAATCTTTTTTACCATGAAGATATTTCTCTGGCAAAACCGTTTACCCGCAATTTAGACCTTGTGGAATAACAGATAGGAGATTAGAAAACAGTGATAAAAAGACCAATGTTTCTTGCATTGTTGGTCTTAATACTTGGGGAGAGCATCACGTTTGTATCGGACAGCATAATCATTCTGTTGATTTTAGCGCCGGTACTCTGGTTTATAAAAATCATCACGAAAAAGCAGGCGGCTTTATTTGTGATGATTTTTTTATTTTTTGCCGCCGGTTTTTTCGGAATGAAGCACAGCGCCGATCAGCAGAAGCAGATTTCAAAAGTGCTCGTATGCCGGACGGCAGAGGGCGCGGTCAGTAAAATAACCGCGACGGGATATGGGTGGAATATCTGCCTGAATGACGTTTGGATTGGCAGATATCATTTCGACCGCTGGAATGTCCTGACGGAAAATGTGCCGCAGGTAAAGATAGGGCAGAAAATCAGAATTTACGGAACGGTTTCGGAATATAGCGCAGCCCGCAACTTCGGAAATTTTGATGCAAAGGATTATTACCGCTCTCTTGGCATTTTCGGAAAAATCGAGGCGGAGAAAATTCAAATCATCAATTCCGATTACGATGGAATCAGGCATTTTCTGTTTAAGGCAGGCAGATGGATTGAAAATAGGCTGAAAACGTTATGTTCTGCCACAGGGGGCATCTGCTCTGTCAGCAGGGACAAAGCAGGTCTTTTCTCCGCCATGCTCTTGGGAGACAGGACAGGACTTGATGAAAATTTAAAATCGCTTTACTCGTCTTCGGGCATTGCGCATATCCTTGCAATCAGCGGACTGCATATCAGTTTGATCGGACTGTCGCTGTATCGTATATTACGGAAAAAATTCGGATTTGGCATTTCCGCCTCCGCCTCCCTGATGATGGTTACGGCATTTTGCCTTATGTCCGGTATGAGCGTGGCGACTACGCGTGCGCTGCTGATGTTTTCCTTAAAACTGCTTGGAGAAGTGTCAGGCAGGAAATATGATGCTCTGACTGCCATATCCTTTGCGGGGATTCTGCTTTTACTGGGCAATCCGCAGGTCTGGCAAAATTCCGGATTTCAAATGTCTTTTATGGCGATGATTGCGATAAGCCTTGTTTTTCCGATGGTCAGACAAATCTGCCATCTGAACCGGAAAAGCGTCGGCGGAAAAGCAGTTCAGGGGATTTTTTTCAGCCTTACCGTTACCGTATACATGAATCCGCTTGTTGCATTCTATAATTTTGAACTTCCGACATACGCGTTTTTATTAAATCTGGTTGTCGTACCGCTGATGAGCGTTGTAATGTTTTCTGCGCTTGGCGCTCTCATGGTTTCTTTTTTGAGCGTCAATTTTGGCAGATGGGTTTTGGCAGCCGGAAGCGGCATTTTGGAGTTTTATACCGGTCTCTGCAATCTGATTAGAAAACTTCCGTTTTCCAATATTATCGTAGGAAAACCGCCTGTCGGCGTCTTACTTCTTTATTATGGAATTTTGTCGGCATGTATCGGACTGTTGTATGCGTTCAGATTAAAACATGATGCAAAACAGCAGAAAGTCGATGAAAAAGTGCCGGCAGGCGGTAGGACAGTGCGCGGGAGGGCGGCTGCGCGTCGGGAAAACCGGGCGCTCTGCCGCAGATTGGGCTTGGCGCTCGTTACTGTGTTTGTCCTTCTAAACGCGATGCTTTCCATTTCTTTTACGAAAGACTTTCAGGCGGCGTTTTTAGACGTTGGTCAGGGAGATGGAATTTACATCAGAAGCGACAACGGCGCAAGCCTGCTCGTTGACGGCGGCAGCAGCTCGATCGAGGACGTTGGAAAAAACAGAATCATACCGTTTTTAAAGGCAGAGGCGGTTCGCAAAATAGAGTACGCCGTCGTCACGCATACCGATACCGACCATATAAACGGACTTATGGAATTGCTGGAAAATTCGGGGAAAAATCAAATCCGGATTGGTCATTTAGTTCTTCCGACTGTCCATAACGCAGCAGTGCGCAGAAAAAGCGGGGCATATGGAAAACTGATTGAAGTGGCAGAGAGAAAAAATATACCGGTTTTATTTTTTTCTAAAGGCGATACCATACGGGCGGGAGACGTGCAGGTCAGATGTATTTATCCGAATGTGGATACCGATGTCTCGGACATCAACGGCTACTCGATCGTGTTAAGCGTCACATATAAAAAATTTTCCATGCTGCTTACCGGCGACATTTCCTCGAAAGAAGAAACGCAGTTTTCAGATGAAATCAAATCTTCTTATACGGTTTTAAAGGTTGCGCATCATGGCTCGAAATATTCTACCTGCGAGGAATTTCTAAATCGTGTAAATCCCCGATACAGTATTATTTCCGTCGGAGAAAACAACCGGTACGGGCACCCGTCGGAAGAAACGCTTATGCGCCTTCAAAACTGTCAAAGTACGGTGATGCGGACAGACCGGCAGGGCGGCATTTCCATAACGGGCGATGGTGTCATGATGCAGATGCAGGCTATGGGACGGTAGAAAGATTGCGGTTGCCATGCCATACATTTAATGCTAAAATTTCAACAGACAGATGAAAGCAAAATTCTTTATGGCAAAGAAAAAGATTACGGATATGCAGGGAGAAAGTTCTTGAAGACATTAAATAAAGACCTTCAGGCAGGAGATTTTAAAAAAGTTTATCTGCTTTATGGAGAAGAAGAATATCTGAAACAAAATTATAAAAAGCAGTTTATTCAGGCGGTGGCAGGAGAAAATACCATGAATCTGGCGCAGTATGAGGGAAAAAATATTGACGTCGGAGAACTGATTGACAATGCGCAGACCGTTCCTTTCTTTGCGCAGTACCGTCTGATTGTCGTAGAGCGTTCCGGTATGTTTAAAAGCGGGGGAGACGAATTGGCGCAATATCTTGGGGAAATGCCGGAAACGACGGTGCTTCTGTTCGTCGAGCAGGAAGTGGACAAGAGAAATAAATTATATAAAGCGGTAAAAGGAAACGGATATATCTGTGAACTCGGAAGACAGTCGGAGGGAGATATTGCAGTCTGGGCGGCAAAAATTTTTGAGCATTCCGGAAAAAAAATCACGCGGGCGTCAATGTCTTATCTGATTGCCAACGTCGGGACGGATATGGAAATTCTTTCCAAAGAAATTGAAAAACTGCTCAGTTACGCGCTGTATCAGGACGTCATTACCAATGCGGATATTGACGCAGTCTGTACCAAACAGCTCTCCGTCCGGATTTTTGACATGATAGACGCGATTTCGGCAAAAAATCAGAGAAAGACGCTGGACTGTTATTATGAACTGATTGCTGAAAAAGAGCCTCCGATGAGAATTTTGTTTATGATTGGAAGACAGTTTAACCTGATGCTTCAGGCAAAGGATTTATCCGCAGCGCATATGGGCCAGAAAGAAATTGCGAAAGCGATGGGAGTACAGGATTTTATTGCAGGGAAGTGTATCAGGCAGAGCAGAAACTTTTCCATAGCGGAATTAAAGTCTGCGCTTTCGGAAAGCGTCAGGACAGATGAGATGATTAAATCGGGCATGATTGATGAAAACATCGGCGTGGAAATGCTGCTGATTAAATACAGTGTGAGAGCCGGTTAAATTTCGGACAATAAAAAAATGGGAAGGTTCCTTTGATTAGGAAACTTCCCATTTCTGTTTTTAGATTAAGCAATCGTGTTTACTAACTTGTTTAATCTGGAAACTTTTCTGGCAACATTGTTTTTGTGGTAAATTCCTTTGGAACCGGCCATTTCAATCGCCTTTGTTGCCGCAATGCAAGCGCTCTTTGCAGCTTCTTTATCATTGGCTGCAACAGCAGACTCAACTTTTTTGATTGCAGTCTTTACTGCTGACTTAATTGCTTTGTTTCTTTCATACTTTACATTGTTAACTAAAATTCTTTTTTTTGCTGACTTAATATTAGCCATCTGTCCACCTCCGTAAAAAACTATGAACGATTTCCGTTGAGAGAGATTGGAAATCGGATTTTACCATCTGCGCCTCAAGGATTTGCGGACGTCTGGCGCAGACATCAGCCTTTATTTTAGTAGAATTCGGAAATATTGTCAATACTAAAAAAAAGAAATCTGAATAGTTGCAGGTATGGAGGAGTTCGGGAATGGAAAACAGGAATATTTATACAGACCTTGCGTTGGAGGAACGGGAAAAATTTGAAGACGATGTTGAGGTCAAAGGGGTGCGGTTTGAAGAAAACAGGGAGGAAGACTTAAAAATGCTGACCACGCTTGTGGAAATTTTAAACCGTCGGGGCGAAAAAGCGATGGGAAAGCCGAAAGGAAAATATGTAACGATGGAGAGCAGACTTTTGCGGGAGCCGGAAAAAAATATGCAGGAGCAGTTTGCAAAACGGCTGAGCGGTAATCTGCGGGAAATTTTAAAAGAAGAACGGTTAAAAACAATTCTGATTGTGGGGCTGGGAAACGCGGAGGCGACGCCCGACGCGCTTGGGCCGAAGGTTGCGGAAAAAATAGTCGTGGGAGAGGGCATTTACTGTCTTGCGCCGGGCGTGCTGGCGCAGACCGGTATGGAAACCTATTCGATTATTAAAGGCGTTGTTGAGGAAATCAATCCCGATATTATCATTGTCATTGATTCTCTGGCGTCCAGAAATCTGAGGAGAGTTACCACGACAATACAGCTCACCGATACCGGAATTACGCCCGGTTCGGGGATTGGAAATCACAGGAAAGGAATCAACTATGAAACCTTAAATAAAAAAGTTATCGCGATTGGAGTGCCAATGGTCGTAAGCGGCGCAACGATTGTCAATGATACAATGGAAAAACTGCTCGGCATTTTAGCGCGTGCCAAAAGTCCGGGAACGCTTACGGGGATTTTTGAGGCCTATTCTTCCGAAGAAAAATATCAACTGTTTGAGGAACTGCTGTCAGAAGATACGGAGCAGGCGTTTGTCACGCCGAAGGATGTCGACGAAATTGTGGAAAATTTAAGTGTCATTATTTCTATGGCGCTCAATGATTTCTGTAAAGAACAGGTACTATGTGGGAAAACCCCTTCATATAATGAATTGTAGAATCCTGAGTATGGAAAAAATGGACAACTGGGGAGCGGTAGCAATGCAGAGGGGAATCGGGTTAAAGCTTCAGAAAATGAAAATATCGGAATCAGTTTTCCGCAGGCTTCTTGCAGGCGTAATTATTGTTCTCTGCATTTATGTCGGGACGAGAAGCGTCAATATTATTTCAGGCGGAAAAGCGAAAGAGGAGGTAAAGACGTCCGGAGCTTATATGGGCAATGTGCTGGCGCGGGAGATTGTCGATAATTCTGATGTAATGGATCAGTATATGTTTTATCTCGAAAACAACCGGAATATGACGGATATGGCAAAGGTCGAACTGTTGAAAGCAGTCGTGACGGATTACATTAAGGCAAGCGAGTATACTTACGATACAAGCGATCCGGCGTATCATCAGATTATTAACCTGATTTATGAAAATATGAACGCGCCTGCGGCTGCGACACAACAGCAGACGCAGCCCCAGACAGAGCCGGAAGAAACAAAGACGCAGCAGCAAAATTCAAAAAAGCAGGAAATTGTACCGATGCCAAAGGCAACGGGGAAAAAATATACCGCGCAGAATATCGGCGGATTTAAGAAGCTGTTGCAGAAATTTTATATTGTGACTTCCGCGACCGCGCTATATGAAAAGGATTTGCCGATTGAAAAAGCGTTAAATGAAAAATTTGAAATTACCGGTAAAAACAGCAAACCGCAGATTTTAATTTATCACACACACTCTCAGGAGGAATTTAAAAACAGTACGTCCGATCCTGACACGACCATTATCGGCGTGGGCAGCCGGCTCAAAGAAGTTTTGGAAAAACAGTTCGGTTATCAGGTCATTCACGACACCTCGACGTATGATATTGTCAATGGAAAACTTGACCGGAACGAAGCGTATGACCAGTCAAGAGCGGGAATTAAAAAGATTTTGAAAAAATATCCGTCCATCAGTCTGGTGCTCGATATCCATCGGGACGGCGTGGGAGAAAATACCCGTCTGGTAACGGAAATCAACGGAAAAAAAACAGCGCAGATTATGCTGTTTAACGGAATGTCAAGGTTTAAACTGACCGGCGACATCGACTATCTGTACAATCCGTTCCGTTACGAAAATCTTGCGCTGACGCTTCAGATGAAACTGAAAGCGGAGGAGTTTTATCCGGGCTTTACCCGAAGAAACTATGTGAACGCTTACCAGTACAATCTGGATATCTGCAGGCAGTGTATGCTGATTGAGGTCGGCGCGCAGACCAACACCTACGAGGAGGCGCAGAATGCGGCCGAACCGATGGCGGTGCTGATTGATAAGGTGCTGGGTAAAAAGAAAAGCGGGAAGTGATGCTCCCATACCGCTGAAATGATGTTTTCACACCATTGAAGCGGTGTTCCCGTACCGCCGAAATGATTGTTTTCACACCGCCGAAGTTATTTTCCTGTGGAGCCGAAGCCGCCTGCGCCGCGCACCGTCTCGGATAATTCCTCCACTTCATGAAATGATGCGGAAAGAAACGGCGCGATGACCAGTTGGGCAATCCGCTCATTTGCTTCAATCGTCTGCGGGCTGGTGGAGTGATTGTGCAGCGCAACGGTGACTTCCCCGCGGTAATCCGCGTCAATCACGCCGACTTTATTGGCAGGCGCCAGTCCTCTTTTGCAGGAAAGCCCGCTTCTTGCATAAACGAGTCCCGCGTATCCCTCCGGAATTTCCAGAGCGAGTCCGGTTCCGATAAATACGGTTTCATCAGGAGCAATCGTCAGCGGTTCTTCCAGACAGGCGTATAAATCCGCTCCTGCGGCATAGGCGCTCCCATAGGTAGGAAGCGTTGCACTTTCTTTTAATTTTT
This sequence comes from uncultured Lachnospiraceae bacterium, assembly GCA_947631665.1. Classification (GTDB taxonomy): domain Bacteria; phylum Bacillota; class Clostridia; order Lachnospirales; family Lachnospiraceae; genus Eubacterium_G. Next base: position 45,641 of record CANRMF010000006.1, read on the forward strand.
TGATATTGACATTGACAGCCATAAAAATACCTCCATGTTTGTTTCATGATATTCTTTATAATTCCTTTTCCCACAAAACAATCTGACCGGTTTTCAGGGTTTCCGGAATTTTGATAATCCGCTGGTTTTCCGAACCGCGAAAGACCAGACGGACATTCTTTAAAGCCTCAATAAACGGGCCGTCCACTAAAACGTCGATATAGGAAAGAAGTTCCTTCGTTTCCGGCCATTCCTGATACATCTGTCCCATAATATCCCGTTCAAATTCATACCCGGTAAAACACCAGATTGTTTTATCGGGATAGACCTCTTTGATTTTTTTTGCGAGCGGCAGAAGTCCCTGCTGGTTGACCCGCTCAAACGGCTCTCCGCCCAAAAAAGTAATTCCCGCGTAAGCGCCGAAAGAAAGCGTATCTATAATGAAATCAACGGTTTTTTCCGTAAAAGGCTTCCCATAATGAAAGTCCCACGCCTGTTCGTTAAAACAGCCGGGGCAGTGATGGGTACAACCGCTGACAAACAGGGATACCCGGATACCCGGCCCGTTTGCGACATCAAAGGTTTTGATTTCTGCATAATTCATATAAACTCCGTTCTGCCGTCTGAAAAAATTTTTCGTTTCGGACGGTATGCTGCTTTTGCGCCAAGCCGAATGGCTGACAGTTTACGCATATGCTAAATTATAAAATAATCAGTCCTAAAAGTCTACCTGTAACCGACAGATTTATCTGCGGATTCGGGCAGGTATGGCTGAATGATGAATAGTTACGAAAAATCCGGCGGCAGGGCAGAGGTTAAAAACATGCGCGGATATTGCGCTCTCAAAAAAAGTATGGTAAATTTGTTAAGGTAAAAAAGGCTTTCAGGGCGTGGCCCGGCCCTTTTGCAAAACGTGTGAATTGAATGTCGAAATGGATTGGAAATAAAGAGAGGATTTAAGATTGGCACAGATAGAACAGAGTAAAATCAGAAATTTTTGTATTATTGCGCATATTGATCATGGAAAATCTACGCTGGCAGACCGGATTATTGAAATGACCGGACTCCTGACGGATCGGGAAATGCAGGCGCAGGTGCTTGACAATATGGAGTTGGAGCGCGAGCGGGGGATTACGATTAAATCACAGGCAGTCCGTACCGTTTATAAAGCAAAAAACGGTGAAGAATATATTTTTAACCTGATTGATACGCCGGGACATGTGGACTTTAATTACGAAGTTTCCAGAAGCCTTGCAGCCTGCGACGGAGCGGTGCTGGTCGTTGACGCGGCGCAGGGAGTGGAGGCGCAGACGCTTGCGAATGTGTATCTGGCGCTGGATCACGATTTAGAGGTTTTTCCGGTCATCAACAAAATTGATCTGCCGTCCGCCGAGCCGGAGCGCGTCATTCATGAAATCGAAGACGTGATTGGTCTTGAAGCGGAAGACGCGCCGCAGATTTCCGCAAAAACGGGGCTCAACTGCGAGCAGGTGCTTGAGGCAATCATTGAAAAAATTCCGGCGCCTGCGGGAGATGCCGACGCGCCGCTTCAGGCGTTGATTTTTGACAGCCTTTATGATTCCTATAAGGGCGTCATTATTTTCTGCCGGATTAAAGAAGGAACCGTAAAAGCCGGTATGGATATTTTAATGATGGCGACCGGGGCTAAGGCAAACGTCGTTGAGGTCGGCTATTTTGGCGCGGGACAGTTTATTCCATGCGACGAGCTTTGCGCCGGCATGGTCGGTTATATTACGGCGGGTATCAAAAATGTCCGCGACACGATGGTGGGCGATACGGTAACCGGAGCGGCAAATCCGGCGAAGGAACCGCTGCCGGGCTACAAAGAAGTAAACTCGATGGTTTACTGCGGATTATATCCGGCGGACGGGGCAAAATATCCGGATTTACGGGACGCGCTTGAAAAATTACAGTTAAACGACGCGGCGCTCAAATATGAGCCGGAGACTTCCGTTGCGCTGGGCTTCGGATTCCGCTGCGGTTTTCTGGGACTGCTCCATTTAGAAATCATACAGGAACGGCTTGAGCGCGAATATGGGCTGGATCTTGTCACCACAGCGCCGAGCGTTATTTACAAAGTCCATAAGGAAAACGGGGAGGTCATTGACCTGACGAACCCGACCAATCTCCCTGATCCAAGCGAGATTTCCTATATGGAGGAGCCGGTGGTCAATGCTGAAATTATGGTGACGACGGAATTTATCGGTTCGATTATGGAACTCTGCCAGCAGCGCAGGGGCAGATATATCGGAATGGAATATGTGGAAGGTTCAAGAGCGTTGATTCGATACGAAATTCCGTTAAATGAAATTATCTACGACTTCTTTGACGCGTTAAAATCCCGCTCACGCGGATATGCGTCCTTTGATTATGATTTAAAGGGTTACGAGCAGGCAAAACTGGTCAAACTCGATATCCTGATTAACAAAGAGGAAGTGGACGCCCTGTCCTTTATTGTGCCGGAGGCTTCCGCATATGAACGCGGCAGGAAAATGTGCGAAAAACTCAAAAATGAAATTCCGAGACAGTTGTTTGAAGTACCGATTCAGGCGGCAGTCGGCAGTAAAATCATTGCAAGGGAAACCGTAAAGGCAATGCGGAAAGACGTGCTGGCAAAATGTTATGGAGGCGATATTACCCGAAAGAAAAAACTTCTGGAAAAGCAGAAGGAGGGTAAAAAGCGTATGCGTCAGGTCGGCAATGTGGAAATACCGCAGTCTGCGTTTATGGCGGTGCTGAAATTAGACAATGATTAAACAGACGCGCTTTCTTAAAAAAGCGGCCGGTTATTTTAAAGTGAGAACAGAGATGAAACCTTTGGGAATATATATGCACATTCCATTTTGTATTAAAAAATGCGACTACTGCGATTTCCTTTCTGCTCCGGCAGGCAGGGAGATCCGGCAGTCTTATGTGCAGGCGTTAAAAAATGAAATCAAACAGAGCAGAAATCAGATGAAAGAGTACCTTGTCGATACGGTGTTTATCGGTGGAGGTACTCCTTCCATATTGGAGGCAGGACAAATCGGACAGCTTTTGGATACACTGGGCAGAAATTGTACGATGAGCGATGATGTGGAAATTACCATAGAATGTAATCCGAAAACGGTTACGGTTGAAAAACTGCTGTCCTATCAGAGGGCGGGCGTCAACCGGCTGAGTTTCGGACTGCAAAGCGCGGACAATGCGGAACTTGCCGCCATAGGAAGGGTTCATACATTTGAAGATTTTCTTTGCTCCTATCAGATGTCAGTCGCATGTGGATTTGAAAATATCAGTGTGGATTTGATGAGCGCTCTGCCCGGACAGACAGTTGCCTCTTATGAAAAGACACTTCACAGCGTAATCAATCTGTCCCCGAAGCCGAAGCATATTTCCGCATACAGTCTGATTGTCGAGGAAAATACGCCTTTGAAAGAGCGTGTCCTGCGGGCGCGCGCAGAGGGAAAAGACATTCTTCCAAGCGAGGAGGAGGAACGCCGTATGTATGACCTGACGAAATCGGTGTTGGAAAACGCCGGATATGCGCAGTATGAAATATCCAATTACGCCCTCAAAGGCTGTCAGTGCCGGCATAATGTCGGATACTGGAAACGGAAGGAGTATCTCGGTTTTGGAATTGGCGCGGCGTCCCTGTATCAGGAAACAAGATATCACAATATCAGGACGCTCAGGGAGTATATGGACGCAATGCTGCCGCATCAGCCGTTGGAGAAAATTCGGGAGGACGTTGAAAAACTAACCGAAAAAGACCGAATGGCAGAGTTTATGTTTTTGGGACTCCGCCTGACGGAGGGCGTTGATATCGGGGAGTTTGAGAACACTTTTCAGAAAACTTTTGATGAAGTTTATGGAGAAACTGCAAAAAAATTCATCGGACTGGGGCTGCTTGAACTATCAGACGGGAAACTCCGTCTCACGAAAAGAGGCGTGGATATCAGCAATTATGTGATGGCAGAGTTTTTATAAGGGAGTTTGCGAAATGTGCAAAACTCCCTTTTATTCTACAATCGTATTGAGCCAGATTCCTTTTTTAATCAGCGCCGCGCCAATAAATGCCTTACATGCCTCCAGAGCGTTTACAATGAAAAATATCGCGATAATCGGAAGCGTGGTAAAATGCGCCAGCACCATTGCGACGGGCACATTGACGAACCAGATAAAACAACTGTCAAATAAAAAAGTAATAATCGTTTTTCCACCGCTGCGCAGCGCAAAATAGGCGGCGTTTGTGTAAGCGTTAAACGGTGTCACAAGCGCAAAAACAAAGATAAACTGCGTCGCAAGATGCCGGATTTCATCAGTCGTATTGTATATCTGAGGAAAAACCGGAGCGAGGATTACGAGAATCAGGGAAGTGCCGATAGCAATCAAAACGGAAAATACGCTGAGCTTCCGGTTGGAGTCCTCCGCCTCCTTTAGTCTGCCCGCTCCGAGAAGCTGACCGACTACAATCGCAATCGTCGTTCCCATTGTTACAAACACAATATTAAAAACATTGCTGATTGTATTATTGATATTGATGGCGCCCATCGTTGCAAGCCCTCTTGTGGAGAACGCCTGCGCCTGAAATGTCAGACCGAGCGACCACATAAATTCATTGACCAAAATCGGAGTACCTTTTAAGGCAATGCCCTTCGCCAGAGAAACAGGAATTTTGAGGGTGCGGTAAGCGCCCTTAATAAATGGAAATTTCTCAGAATGTGTGTGCGTGTATATGACCAATATACCAAATTCAACATAGCGGGACATTCCCGTTGCAATCGCCGCGCCGGCAACTCCGAGAGCGGGAAATCCGCATTTACCGAAAATCAGCAGATAGTTAAACACTAAGTCTACGATTACTGCGGACACGCCGGCGGTCATCGGAATAAAAGTCTGGCCGGCTTCCTTTAAAGTCGTATTGTACGCGTTGGAAAATATAAATGGGGGAATTCCAATCAGCATAATAAATAAGTAGGTTTTTGCGGACTGATAAGTCGCCGTAATGCTGCCGGACATACTTCCCTCATGCAGAAAAGCGTAAATTAAAGACCGGTAGAGCGTCAGAAAAATAAGCAGCGCCAGCACAAGCGTTACCACGCCGATAATAATTTTAGAGCGGAACACATTGCGCGCGCCTTTGTGGTTTTCCTGTCCGAAATACTGCGCGGAAAAAATGCCCGAAGCGGACATTCCGCCGAATACCAGCAGATTAAATACAAAAAACAACTGGTTGACGACAGAAACGCCGGTCATCTGATTTGTGCCGAGCCGTCCGACCATCACATTATCTAAAAGCCCTACCATATTGGTCATCAGACTTTGAATGACAATCGGAAAAGCAATCACCAAAATTTTTTTATAAAATTGTTTATCGCCAAAATATTTATGTAATAATGTTTGTTTCATAAGATACTCCATACCGGTTTTTCAAAAACGGTAATGCTTTCAGGTTAAATCTGTGCGCCGCCCGTATATTGTATGGCGGAATGGTTTCATCTTAACAAAAGGAGGTTATGAATTCAAGCAGATTATCCCATAATAAAAAATATGAACAAAGAAAGCGTGACGGACAGAAAGATTTCCGGCATTTTCACTTTTTGTTTTTTCTTCAAAAATTTTTGTTGACATTTCATCTAAATAGGGATATATTAAACACAGAAAGACGATTAGCACTCGAATTTGATGAGTGCTAACAAATAGAAAGGAGGTAGTTATGGAACTCAGCGAGAGAAAAGAAAAGATATTAAATGCTGTCATTAAAAATTATTTAGAGACCGGAGAGCCGGTCGGCTCCAGAACTATTTCCAAATATACGGACTTAAATTTAAGTTCTGCCACGATTCGTAATGAAATGTCTGATTTGGAGGAGATGGGCTACATTATCCAGCCGCATACCTCAGCGGGCAGGATTCCTACGGACAAAGGGTACCGCTTTTATGTGGACAACATCTTGAAAAACAAAATGGCGGAGCTCGACGACAGGGAGCAGAAGGTTACGGAAAAAGAAGACTTACTTTTGGAAAAAGTAGACAAAGTAGAAACGCTGCTCCAGAATATGGCAAAGGTGCTGGCCGCAAATACCAATTACGCTACGATGGTATCTGCGCCAAAATCTCAGGGCAACAAAATTAAATTTATCCAGCTTTCCATTTTAGAAGAAAAGCAGTTGCTCTGTACGGTTGTTTCCGACAAAAATCATGTAGTCAATAAGATTATAAAGACCGGCACTGAGGTCAATCAGGAAATTATCGTAAGACTGAACGTCGCGCTGAACACCGCGCTGGCAGGGCTGACGCTGGAGGAAATCAATCTGGGAGTTATTTCCGCGCTGACATCGCAGGCGGGCAATCTCGAAGAACTCGTAAACGAAGTGCTCAAGGCCATTACGGAAACGATTGCGACAGAGTCCCAGATGAAAATTTATACCTCCGGAGCGACCAATATTTTCAAATATCCGGAGTTAAGCGACAAGGAAAGAGCCAGTCAGCTTCTCATTACATTAGAAGAAAAGTCCCAGTTGACAGAGTTAATCAATGAAGGGGACGAGGAAACGGGGATTCAGGTTTATATCGGCAGCGAAAGTCCGGTGCAGTCCATGAAGGATTGCAGCGTGGTAACCGCCACTTATGAACTTGAGGACGGTTTCAAAGGGACGATTGGGATTATCGGCCCGAAGCGTATGGACTACGACAAAGTCGTAGAGGCTTTAAGAAATGTCAAAGAGCAGTTGAATGAAACCTATAAAAAGAAAGAATAAAACACACATTGAAAGGTGACAGGTGATGGAAGAAAAGAAAAATTTTGACAGCGAAGACGTGACAGAGGAAACAATGGAAAAAGAAACAAACCGGACGGCAGAAACAGAAGAAAGTTCTCCGGAAGAAAGCCGGAAGGAAAAGGTGGAGGAAAACGCCGCCGACGAAGAAACCGCCGAACCTGAGGACTCCGAAGAAAGCGAAGATACAGAAGCCGGAGCGGAAGACAAAAAGAAAAAGAAAATCTTCAGCAAAAAGAAAAAAGATCCGAAGGACGAGCAGATTGAAGAATTAAACGATAAGTACCAGCGGCTTTTTGCAGAGTTTCAAAATTTCAGAAACCGGAGTGAAAAAGAAAAAAGCGCGATGTTTGAGATTGGCGCAAAGAGCATTATAGAAAAAATACTGCCGGTCGTCGACAATTTTGAACGGGGTATGGGCAGCTTAAGTAAAGAAGATTTAGATTCCCCTGTCGGACAGGGTATGGATCTTATCTATAAACAAATGGCAAAAGCGCTCGAAGAAATGGGCGTGGAAGCCATTGAAACGGAAGGAAAGGAATTTAATCCCGAACTTCACAATGCAGTGATGCAGGTCGAAAATGACGAGCTTGAGGAAAACATGATTGCTCAGGAGTTACAAAAGGGCTACACCTACAAGGGTTCCGTCATCAGACACAGCATGGTTGCAGTAACAAAGTAAGTAAAATATAGAGATATAGGAGGAAAATCTCATGGGAAAGATTATTGGTATTGATTTAGGAACAACAAATTCATGTGTTGCAGTAATGGAAGGTGGAGAACCTACCGTTATCACAAACGCAGACGGTGGAAGAACGACGCCGTCAGTCGTTGGTTTTAAGAAAGATGGAGAAAGACTTGTCGGTGATTTGGCAAAGCGTCAGGCAGTGACCAATGCGGACAGAACGATTTCTTCCATTAAAAGACATATGGGTACAGATTATAAAGTAACGATTGATGACAAGACTTATACGCCGCAGGCGATTTCAGCAATGATTCTGCAGAAATTAAAAGCGGACGCTGAGGCTTATATCGGCGAAAAAGTTACAGAGGCAGTCATTACGGTGCCGGCTTACTTCAATGACGCGCAGAGACAGGCTACCAAAGACGCAGGAAAGATTGCAGGTCTGGACGTCAAGAGAATTATCAATGAGCCGACGGCAGCAGCGCTGGCATATGGTCTGGATAATGAAGGCGAGCAGAAGATTATGGTATACGATTTAGGCGGCGGTACGTTTGATGTGTCCGTTATTGAAATCGGCGACGGCGTAATCGAAGTGCTTGCGACCTCCGGTGACAACAGACTTGGCGGTGATGACTTTGATAAAAAGATTATGGATTATATGGTATCCGACTTTAAGGCAAAGACCGGCGTAGACCTTTCCAATGATAAGATGGCAATGGAAAGAGTAAAGGCAGAGGCAGAGGACGCAAAGAAGAAGCTTTCTTCCGCTACACAGGTAGAAATCAGCATTCCGTTTATCACAGCGACCGCAGAAGGCCCGCAGCATTTGAATATGACGCTGACGAAGGCAAAATTTGACGAACTGACCAGAGATCTCGTTGAGAGAACGGCAGTGCCGGTGCAGAATGCGTTAAAGGACGCGGGAATTACCGCTTCAGAACTCAGCAAAGTATTATTAGTCGGCGGTTCTACAAGAATACCGGCTGTACAGGATAAAGTAAAACAGTTGACCGGACATGAACCGTCAAAGAAGATGAATCCGGACGAATGTGTTGCGGTAGGCGCTTCCATTCAGGGTGGTAAACTGGCAGGTGACGCAGGCGCAGGTGAAATCCTTCTGCTCGACGTTACTCCGCTTTCCTTATCCATCGAGACTATGGGCGGTATTGCTACCAGACTGATTGAGAGAAATACGACCATTCCTACGAAAAAGAGTCAGATTTTCTCTACTGCCGCAGACAACCAGACCGCAGTAGACATCAACGTGGTACAGGGTGAGAGACAGTTTGCAAGAGACAACAAGAGTCTTGGACAGTTTCGGTTAGACGGTATTCCTCCGGCAAGGAGAGGCGTACCACAGATTGAGGTTACGTTTGATATTGACGCCAACGGTATCGTGAATGTATCCGCAAAGGATTTAGGTACCGGAAAGGAACAGCACATTACCATTACCGCCGGTTCCAATATGTCTGACGAGGATATTGATAAGGCAGTAAAAGAAGCGGCTGAATACGAGGCGCAGGATAAGAAGCGTAAAGAAGCGATTGACGCAAAGAACGAGGCAGATGCGATTGTCAATCAGACAGAGCAGGCAATGAACGAAGCGGGCGACAAACTGACCGACGCTGACAAACAGGCAGTACAGGCAGACATTGACGCACTGAAGGCTACGATTGCCGGCTGCCCGGAAGGCGCGGAAATTACGGACGCGCAGGTGGAAGAACTGAAGGCAGGTAAGGAAAAACTGATGAACAGCGCGCAGCAGTTATTTGCAAAAATGTACGAGCAGACGCAGGGAGCAGCAGGAGCTCAGGGCGCAGGCCCGGACATGAGCGGATTTAACGCAAACGGCGGAAATCCGGACGACGATGTTGTAGACGGAGAATTTACGGAAGTATAATTCTTGCGCAAAACATGATAGAAGCCCTAAGAAAGACAGGGTTATTATAACAGCAATACAGGAACCCCGTCGGAAATTTTTTCTGACGGGTATTCCTGTGAATAAGGATAGGAATAGATATGGCAGAGAAAAGAGATTATTATGAAGTATTAGGCGTTGACAAAAATGCAGACGACGCCGCCATAAAAAGAGCATACAGACAACTGGCAAAGAAATATCACCCTGATGTCAATCCGGGAGAAGAAGCTGCCGCAAAGTTTAAGGAGGCTTCGGAGGCGTACGCCATTTTGAGTGATCCGGAAAAACGTAAACAGTATGACCAGTTCGGTCATGCGGCGTTTGAAGGCGGAGCCGGCGGCGGTGGTTTTGATTTCAGCAGTTTTGACTTCAGCGATATTTTCGGCGGCGGTTTCGGAGATATTTTTGGCGATATTTTCGGCAGCGGCAGAGGCGGCCGCAGAAACAGCAACGGGCCGATGAGGGGCGCTGATGTCCGCGTCGGGGTTACGATTACTTTTGAGGAATCCGTAAAAGGCTGTAAAAAAGATGTGTCTATCAACTTTAAGGAAACCTGTTCGACCTGTCATGGCACCGGCGCAAAACCGGGCACTTCACCGGAAACCTGTCCGCAGTGTAACGGTACGGGGCAGTATGTCACAAAGCGTCAAACGATGTTCGGCATGATGCAGTCGGTGGATACCTGTCCGAATTGCGGCGGAGAAGGAAAAGTCATTAAAGAAAAGTGTCCGACCTGTTACGGGGCGGGTTACAGACAAATCCGTAAAAAAGTACCGGTGGATATTCCGGCGGGAATTGACGACAGAAACCGTATCCGCGTTGCGGGAGAGGGAGAACCGGGCAGAAACGGCGGCCCGCGCGGCGATCTGCTGGTCGATGTCCGCGTCATTCCGAGCAGGGAATTTCAAAGAGACGGGCTGGATATTTACAACACGACCTACATTTCTTTTGCGCAGGCGGCTTTGGGCGGCGAGGTGCGCGTCAATACCATTTACGGGGACGTGAAAACCACGATTAAGCCGGGCACCCAGACAGGTACGCGGGTGCGCCTGAAAGGGAAAGGAATGCCGCATGTACACAATTCCCAGATTGTCGGAAATCAGGAGACGACGATGGTCGTTCAGGTGCCGGTACATCTGAACAACGAACAGAAAGAACTGATCCGCAGATTTGATGAGATTTCAGGCAATACCTTAAAAGAATTTTCAGGCGGAACGGCTGAGGACAAGGGCAGGAAAAAGTTCTTTAAAAAATAAAAGGGGAAATCTATGTATGAAACGACAGAAAAGAGCAGGCTGAATGTATATATTGACGAGTCCGGCAGCATAACAAAAACAAAAGTGTCCCAAAATCAGTATTTTGTGATTGCGATTTTATTTACGCGCAATCCCCAAAAAATAAAACGGCAGTTCAGAAAAGGAATATCGGCTTTAATCAAAAAAAATCCGAAGTATAAAAAAATTTTAGAAGAAAAGGGCGAGATTAAAGGTTCGGAAGTTTCAGAGCACAGAAAAAAAGAGATATACCGCAGAATTATAAGAAACTGCGCAGATGAATTTGAACTGGGCATTATTGTGCTGGATAACCGTTACACGCTGGACAGTTTTATACAGAACCATGCGAGGACTTTCAATTATATTCTTCAGTTATACTTCGAGAATGTTTATAGAAAACAGAGCAGATATGCCGGTGGGACGGACGTAATGAGCATCGTCATTGACGAGCAGAATATTGCGACGGATACCCGATACACTTTAAATGAATATCTCGAACAGCATTTTACGGTTTACCGTCCGCTGTGCGATCATTTCGACGTGCGGTATGTTGATTCCAAAAATCATCTGCTGATACAGTTGATTGATTTTGTCGCAAACACGTTTTACAGAAATCTTGAAAAACATGATGAAATCAGCATACAGACCGTAAATATGCTCAGGGAACATGTTTGCGGAAAAGATATTTTTGTTTTTCCGAACAAACATGACACAACATTGTATTTACATACATAAAATGAATTAGATTTGACAATAATATTTGGGTATGTTATATTTATTTTACCAAGTAATTCGTTTGTAGGTGCATGAGGATGTAAGGCAACTGTATTGTTGTCCGCCATAACGTTTTGGTAGAAAGACATTCCAGATATGGAATGTTTTTTGTTCTTTTAATAAATATTCATATAGCAAAGGCAGGTGGACAAAACACCTGTCTTTTTTTCGGATACGAGTTGTTTTCGGATAGAAAATTGCCTAAATAAGAGCAATGTGTTATGATAATAACTCGGTAATGCTTTTGAAACACAGGGAGAAATCAGACGATGAAATGGAATAAATATCGCTTAAAGACTACGACGCAGGCGACGGATTTTGTCTGCGGTCTGTTAATAGAACTGGGAATCAGCGGAATGGAGGTTGAAGATCATATCCAGCTTTCCGAGGAGGAAAAGAAAGCACAGTTTATTGATTATCTCGCAGATTTACCGGAAGATGACGGCACAGCGTATATCAGTTTTTATACGGAGGAAAATGACGATGCAAATGAACTCCTCGAAACGCTGCGGGAAAAGTTAAAAGAAGCGTCGGATTTTGTTGATGTCGGAGAAGGCAGTATTGAAAAAAGCGTCACAGAAGATGCGGACTGGGTAAACAACTGGAAGCAGTATTTTAAGTCGTTTACGGTGGAAAACTTTTTTATTAAGCCGACATGGGAAAAGGCAGACGCAAAATATCAGGGAATGAAGATGATTGAAATTGATCCGGGTACGGCCTTTGGCACCGGAAAGCATGATACGACGCAGCTCTGCATAAAAGAACTGATCCGCTATATGAAGCCTGACGACCGCGTGCTCGATTTGGGCTGCGGCAGCGGGATTTTGTCGATTGTGGCAAAGAAACTGGGCGCAGGAGCGGTGACAATGACCGATATCGACAAGGCGGCAATCGAAGCGGCGAAAGAAAATTTTGAGGTCAACGGGATTTCGCTTGATCATGTGGAACTGTTCGAGGGAAATGTCTTGGAAGATGAAACAATGCAGCGCTATTTCTCTGCGCAGCAGTATGATGTTGTCGTGGCAAATATTCTGGCTGATGTGATTGTTCCGCTTGCGGGCATGGTCGACCGCTTTTTGAAACCGGGCGGCGTCTTTATTTCCTCCGGAATTATTTATATGAAAGAAGATGCGGTCAGAGAGGCGGTTTCCCGCAATCCGAACCTTACGCTGCATACTGTGGAAAAACAGGGAGACTGGCGCGCGGTGACGGCGTTAAAAAGATAAGAAAAAAGAGGAAAAGGCATGTATCGTTTTTTTGTGGATAAAAACCGGATTTTGCAGGATAAGATTATGATTTGCGGCGATGATGTAAATCATATCCGAAACGTACTCCGAATGAAAATCGGAGAACGCCTGCTCATCAGTGACGGAGAAGACAGGGAATATGTATGCGCAATCTGTGAAATCGGCAAAGACTGTGTGGTGGCTGAAATTGAAGACGTAAACGGGCCGCAGCGCGAGCTTTCGATTCAGGTAACGCTGTTTCAGGCGCTTCCTAAAGGGGACAAGATGGAAACGATTATTCAGAAAATGGTCGAACTCGGCGTCTTTCAAATCGTTCCGGTCAGTACAAAGCGATGTGTCGTAAAACTTGACGAGAAAAAAGCGCAGGCGAAAGGGAAACGCTGGAATACGATTGCTCTGAGCGCGGCGAAACAGTCAAAGCGGGGCATTGTGCCGGAGGTGACAAAACCGGTCTGCTTCACACAGGCGCTACAATGGGCAGAACAGATGGATATGGTGCTGTTTCCTTACGAAAATGCAGAGGGCATCGCTTATACAAGAGAAGTATTGCAAAAAATCAGGCCTGAAATGAAAATCGGTATTTTCATCGGGCCGGAGGGCGGTTTTACGCCGGAGGAAGCGGCAGAGGCAAATGCGGCGGGAGCCTTAGAGATTACGCTTGGAAAGAGAATTTTGCGGACGGAGACGGCGGGAATGGCGCTGATGTCTGCCATCATGATTCTCAATGAGCAGGAATAGGAGCAGAGATGGAAGTATATTTTGATAATTCAGCGACGACGAAGGTATCGGAAGCTGTCAGAGATATTGTCGTGAAAGCCATGACGGAGGATTTCGGAAATCCTTCCTCCATGCACATGGCGGGCGTTTATGCAGAGCGATATCTGAAAGAGGCAAAAGAGAATATTGCAAATACATTGAAGGTCACGCCGGCGGAAATTTATTTTACCTCCGGCGGAACGGAGTCCAACAATATGGCGATTATCGGGAGCGCGCGGGCGAACAGACGCAGCGGAAACCGGATTATTACCACAGCGGTGGAGCATTCTTCGGTCAGCGCGCCGATGAAGTATCTGGAAAAGGAAGGCTTTGAAGTCATTTACCTTCCGGTAGACCGAACGGGCGCAGTCTGCATGGAAGCGCTTAGAGAGGCAATGAATGAAGACACGATACTGGTGTCCGTAATGCATATCAACAATGAAGTGGGAACGATTGAGCCGATTGAGGAGATTGGCAGGTATATCAAATCCGTCAATCCGGAAGTAGTATTTCATGTTGATGCGGTACAGTCCTATGGAAAACTGCAAATCCGTCCGAAAAAGTGTGGCGTCGATTTGTTGTCGGTCAGCGGACATAAAATTCATGGGCCGAAGGGCAGCGGATTTCTCTATATCAGGAAAAATACAAAAATCAACCCGATGATTTTGGGAGGCGGACAGCAGATGGGAATGCGTTCCGGTACGGAAAACGTTCCGGGTATCGCAGGGCTTGGACAGGCGGCAAAAGACGGCTATGACCGGCTCAGGGAAAACGTATCGCAGATGACGCAGTTAAAAGATGATATGATTGCGCAGCTCGAACAGCTTGACGGAGTAATAATCAACAGCCGCAAAAATACGGAGGGAGCGCCGCATATCATAAGTGCAAGCGTGCGTGGAATCCGGAGTGAAGTGCTGCTTCACGCTTTAGAGGAGCGCGGCGTCTATATTTCTGCGGGGAGCGCGTGCTCGTCAAACAAACCGGCCGTCAGCGCCACATTAAAGGCAATGGGGATTGAAAAAGACCTTTTAAATTCTACGGTGCGGTTTAGCTTCTGCGCCGACAATACAAAAGAAGAAGTGGACTATACGATAGCGCAATTAAAAGAACTGTTGCCAATCCTCAGGAAATATGTTAGAAAATAATAGGCAAAGACGCGCGTCTGCATAAACAAAAAGCGACGCGTGTTCAATGGGAAAACCGAAGGAGACACTGATGGAGAGTTCATTTTTAATAAAATATGCAGAAATCGGAGTGAAAGGGAGAAACAGATACCTTTTTGAGGACGCTCTCGTGCAGAATGCGCAGAAGGCCCTAAACCGTATTGACGGAAACTTTCATGTGACAAAAGAATACGGGCGGATTTACGCCACGCCGCAGGAAGACTATGATTTTGACGAGGCGGTTGAGGCGCTTTCACACGTATTTGGCATTGTCGGAATCTGCCCGATGCTTCAGATTGAGGACGAAGGCTTTGAAGACCTTGCCGCCAACGTTATCCGGTACATCGGGGACAATTACATGGATCAAAACTTTACGTTTAAAGTGATGGCAAAACGCGCAAGAAAAAATTACCCCCTGAATTCTATGGAAATCAATCAGGAGTTGGGCGGAAGAATTTTGGAGGCGTTTCCACAGACGAAGGTAGACGTGCGGCACCCTGATGTGGTTATTCATGTGGAAATCAGAAATCATATCAATATCTATTCCAAAATTATTGCGGGGCCGGCGGGAATGCCGGTAGGCACTGCCGGAAAAGCAATGCTTCTGTTATCGGGCGGAATTGACAGTCCGGTGGCGGGCTATATGACGGCAAAACGGGGAGTTGTCATCGACGCGGTTTACTTTCACGCACCGCCGCATACTTCCGAGCGGGCGAAGCAGAAAGTCATTGACCTCGCAAAGCAGGTGGCGCAGTACTCCGGCCCGATAAAACTGCACGTAGTCAATTTTACCGATATCCAGATGTATATTTACGATCAGTGTCCGCATGACGAACTGACGATTATCATGAGGAGATATATGATGCGGATTGCAGAGCATTTTGCAGTCGCAGAAAAAGCGAATGCGCTGATTACCGGGGAATCCATCGGTCAGGTGGCAAGCCAGACGATGCAGAGCCTTGCGGCGACAAACGAAGTCTGTACAATTCCGGTATTCCGTCCGGTTATTGCATTTGACAAGCAGGAAATCATAGATATCGCACAGAAGATAGGCACTTACGAAACGTCAATCCTGCCATACGAGGACTGCTGTACCATTTTTGTGGCAAAGCACCCGGTGACGAAACCAAATATCAATGTCATCAGAAATTCAGAGACGAAACTGGCGGAAAAAATTGACGAAATGGTGCAAAAGGCGATTGATACGGTGGAAATTATTGAAATCGGACAATAAATAAAAACCACTGCCGTTCTTGCAAAAGCAGTGGTTTTTATCAAATAGATAATCTCTATGTACGATAGCGATTATACTTCGTATTTTTTTAACACCTCAAGAATTTCATCGAGTTCATCATCTCCATGAATGTTTAAGTCGATTGGTTTGGAGAGGTCTAAACTAAAAATACCCATGATGGATTTTGCGTCGATTACATAGCGGCCGGAAACCAAATCAAAATCACTGTTAAAACGGGTAATGTCATTGACAAAGTTTTTGACTTTATCAATCGAACTCAGGTTAATACGAACTGTTTTCATAATGTTTGCACCTCACTTTTTTTGATGTACTAATCATAGCACGAATTCGGCGATTATTCAAGCCTTGCAAGGGGAAAGAGGAAGAATACCGGGAGGCAGAAATGAGAAAAGCGGCATTACACAATTTGGGCTGTAAAGTAAATGGATATGAGACAGAGGCAATGACCCAGCTTTTGATGCAGGCGGGGTATGAAATTGTGCCGTTTCAGGAGAAAGCGGACGTCTATATTGTCAACACCTGTTCGGTGACCAATATTGCAGACCGGAAATCAAGGCAGATGCTCCACAGGGCGAAAAAAATGAATCCGGACGCTGTGGTTGTTGCGGCGGGCTGTTATGTCCAGACGGCGAAAGAAAAAGTGATGGAGGATTCGTCTGTCGACCTGATTTTGGGAAATAACCGGAAAAAAGAACTTGTGGCCGCGTTGGACGAATATTTTGAGCGCCGCAGCAAACGGGACTACGTCATTGACATTAACCACACAGACGAGTATGAGGATTTGGAAATCACGACGGTGACCGGTCATACGAGGGCACATCTGAAAATTCAGGACGGCTGCAACAATTTCTGTTCTTATTGTATTATTCCATATGCGAGGGGCAGAATCCGCAGCAGAAAACTGGAGCGTATCACAGAGGAGGTGCAAAGACTGGCGGCAGGGGGATTTTCCGAGATTGTCCTGACGGGAATCAATTTAAGCTGCTATCAGGACGGGGCGTACCGATTTATTGATGTGATAGAACATATCAGCCGGATTGACGGAATTAAGAGAATCCGTCTTGGTTCTTTAGAGCCGGAAATGGTCACTGAGGAATTTGCAGAGCGCATCTCAAAAATCAAGAATATCTGTCCGCATTTTCATTTGTCCATGCAGAGCGGCTGCGATAAAACCTTAAAGGCGATGAACCGACGGTATACTTCGGCTGAGTTTTATGAAATCTGTGAAAGACTGCGCAGGTATTTTCCAAATCCGGCGCTGACGACGGACGTGATTGTGGGATTTCCGCAGGAGACGGACGGGGATTTTCTGTGCACGAAGGAATTTATAAAGAAGGTGAAGTTTGCGGAGCTTCATGTGTTCAAATATTCCAGACGCAATGGGACGGTTGCCGCAGAGATGTCCGGACAGGTCGATGAAAAAGTGAAAGCGGCGCGCAGCGACGAACTCATTCAAACCGGCAATCGGTTGAAGGAAGCCTACCGCAGCGAAAAAATCGGAACGGTTGTCGAGGTGTTATTTGAAGAAGAAACAGTAATTGGGAATAAAAAATATTATGTAGGGCATACTAAAGATTATATCAAAGTGGCAGTGGAAAGCAGGGAAAATATTGCCGGAAAAATCATTCCGGTAACGGTCATTGAAAACTATGACAGAGAAATAATGCTTGCCACACTGTGAATTTTATATTAAACTAAAGGTACATATGGCTATGAAAGGCAAAAGGACGTGATAAGATGAGCGATTTGCGTAATACACAGTTTTACAGGGTTCCACAGGAGCAGACATTAGGCGTAGAGGAAATTTTGGAAAAAGTCTATGCCGCCTTGGCAGAAAAAGGATATAATCCGGTAAATCAGATTGTAGGTTATGTGATGTCCGGAGATCCGACTTATATTACAAGCCATAACAATGCCAGAAGCCTCATTATGAAAGTGGAGCGTGACGAACTGATTGAAGAAACGGTAAAATACTATATCAACAACAAGTTAAAGTAAGCGGGAGCGCGTCAACAACAAGTTAAAGTAAGCGGGAGCGCGCGGACTTGTTTTTGTGGTGGAAAAAAGGTCTTAGGGCCTTTTTTCGGTGTACATAGAGGAAAACATGAGAATTTTAGGTTTGGATTTCGGTTCAAAAACCGTCGGGGTTGCAGTGACAGATCCTTTGGGACTGACTGCGCAGGGCGTGGAAATTATCAGGAGAAATTCTCCGAAAAAACTCCGCCGCACGCTTGCGCGGATTGAAGAACTGGTCGAGTATTATCAGGTTGAAAAAATCGTATTGGGTTATCCCGTCATGCCAAATGGCAGCGAGGGGGAGCGGGTAGAAAAAACAAAAGAGTTTGCCGAACTGCTGAGAAAACGCGTGGGAAAAGAGATTATTTTTCAGGACGAGCGGCTGACGACCGTTGAGGCGCATGAAATCATGGACGAGGCGGGGATCAGAAAAACAGACCGCAGGAAGTATGTGGATCAGATTGCAGCGGCAATAATTTTAGAAGATTATATGAACAGTCATAAAGAGGGACAGTGATTTGCGCCTGCCTCTTAAAACAGGACACTTTTTCAGAAAACAGCGAGGTTAGACAAAATGAATGAAAAAATTGTATTCACAGACGACGACGGCAATGAAATAGAGCTGTTTGTTGTGGAGGAAACAAGGATTAACAATGTAAATTATATTCTCGTCGCAGAAGACGGGAGTGAAGAAGCGGAAGCTTATATATTTAAAGATGTATCTGACGACAAATCTGATGAAGCGGTTTATGAGCCTGTGGAGGAAGAAGACGAAATTCAGTATATCGGCAAAATCTTTTCTGAACTTTTAGAAGATACCGATATTATCTGACGGCGGTAAAGGCTTCACATTTTTGGGCGTCCGTACATACCTGTGATGAAGAACGGAAATAAAATGAAGGAGGATTTGTTTTTTCATGAGCGACAATTCAAGAGTTAAAGTAATTCCACTGGGGGGACTGGAACAGATTGGAATGAACATGACTGCCTTTGAGTACAATGACAGTATTGTTGTTGTGGATTGCGGTCTGTCATTTCCAGATGATGAAATGTTAGGGATTGACTGTGTAATACCGGATATTACATTTTTAAGAGAAAATAAAGAAAAAATTAAAGGATTTGTGATTACCCATGGACATGAAGACCATATCGGCGCTCTGCCTTATGTCCTTCAGGAGATTAACGTGCCGGTCTACGGAACAAAACTGACGATTGGTATTATCGAGGGCAAACTGGCAGAACATGAACTGCTCGACGTGGTAAAGCGCAAAGTCATGAAATTTGGCCAGAGTATCCATCTGGGAGATTTCAGGATTGAGTTTATCCGAACCAATCACAGTATTGCCGACGCCGCAGCGCTGGCAATTCATACGCCGCTTGGCATTATTGTGCATACCGGAGATTTTAAGGTGGACTATACGCCGGTTTTCGGCGACGCAATCAACCTTACCAGATTCAGCGAGCTTGGGAAAAAAGGCGTTCTGGCGCTGATGTGCGACAGTACCAACGTACTGCGTCCGGGATTTACGCCGTCTGAGCGTACAGTGGGCAGCACGTTTGATTCCATTTTTGCTTCGCACACAAAGAGCAGGATTATTATTGCGACCTTTGCCTCCAATGTGGACAGGGTGCAGCAGATTATCAATACGGCGTGCAAGTACAACCGCAAGGTGATTGTCGAGGGACGGAGTATGGTCAATATCATCTCCGTTGCGCGGGAAATGGAGTATCTCAATATTCCGGACAATACGCTGATCAGTATTGAAGAAATGAAAAATTACACCGACGAACAGCTTGTGCTGATTACAACCGGCAGTCAGGGAGAATCTATGGCGGCTTTGTCCCGTATGGCGGCTTCCCTGCACAGGAAAGTGACCATCAATCCGGGCGACACGATTGTATTCAGTTCCACCCCGATTCCGGGCAATGAAAAGGCTGTTTCCAAAGTCATCAACGAACTGTATATGAAGGGCGCGGAAGTCATTATGCACGAGACGCACGTTTCCGGACATGCCTGTCAGGAGGAAATCAAACTGATTTACTCTCTGGTAAAGCCGAAATATGCGATTCCGGTGCATGGAGAATACAGACACTTAAAGGCGCAGGGAGAACTTGCAGTCAGCATGGGGATTCCAAAAGAAAACGTGTTCCTGATGGAGTCCGGCGACGTGCTGGGCATCGGAAAAGAAGACGCCAAAATCGTCGGAAAAGTGCCGGCGGGCTCTGTTCTGGTAGACGGACTGGGCGTTGGAGACGTTGGAAATATCGTGCTACGCGACCGTCAGAATCTTGCAGAAAACGGAATTATCATTGTCGTGCTCACGCTGGAAAAATATACCAATCAGGTACTTGCCGGGCCGGACATCGTGACGAGAGGTTTTGTCTATGTGCGGGAGGCTGAAAATCTGATTGACGATGCAAGGGACGTCGTGTCAAACGCCTTAGACGACTGCCTGAAAAACGGCGGGGCAGACTGGGGAAAAATAAAGATGGTAGTAAAGGACAGTCTGGGCGAATATCTCTGGAAAAAGATGCGCAGAAGTCCGATGATTTTACCGATTATTATGGAAGTGGACTAATCGCCGTAAGGAGGGAGCATGAACAATCGAAAAACTTCGCAGGGCTTTGCAAAAGTTTCATTAAAAACATTAAAATATGTGATTATTGTGATGGTGGCTGTCATCTGCGCGACGACTGCATACCGCTTCGGTTCGCAGATATTCAGCAGCGAGGGCGCAACGCCCCCTCCGGGCACAGACCTTCCCTATACGATAAGCGCCGGCACGACCATCAGCGAACTGGCAGACGAGCTGGAAGAATTCGGCATTATAAAAAGCTCCAATGTCTTTCGGGTGCAATCCTATATTTACAATGTAAGGAGCGTTACTCCCGGCACTTACAACTTTAATACTTCCAACAGCGCAGAGGAAATTTTCAGAATTCTGAGCGATGGGCCGGAGGAGAAAAAAGAGGAGAAGACGACGGAGGAACAATAGCGATGACAGATGAGAGAATCGTTACATATATTCGTTCTTTAGAAAAAAGAAACAGCGCGCTGTTGGAACAGATTGAACAGCAGGCGCACGCAGACGGAGTACCGATTATCAGAAAAGAAATGGAAAGTTTTCTGCGGGTAATTCTGATGATTAAAAAACCTGAAAAAATATTGGAGCTGGGAACCGCTGTCGGTTACTCAGCCCTTTTCATGAGTGAATGTGTGCCGGATTCAGAAATTATAACGATTGAAAATTACGCGCAGCGGATACCGGCTGCCCGCGAAAATATCAGAAAAGCAGGGAAAGAAGAAAAAATCACGCTTTTAGAGGGTGATGCGCTGAAACTGATGCCGGAGCTTGAAGCGCAGCAGTTTGATTTTGTCTTTATGGACGCGGCAAAAGCGCAGTATATTCATTTTCTGCCGGAAGCGCTGCGGTTGATGAAATCCGGCGCGGTCATGGTCGCGGATAATATTCTTCAGGAGGGAGACCTGCTGGAGTCGCGGTTTGCCGTAAGGAGGCGCGACCGCACCATACATAAGAGAATGAGGGAATTTTTAGAGGCAGTGAAACATCACGAACATCTGGAAACCAGCATTGTACCGTTGGGAGACGGCATTACCATCAGTATCAAACGATAGATTTTGTCATTGAGGAGAAGGCGATGAAAAAACCGGAATTACTGATTCCAGCAGGAAGTCTGGAAGTGCTAAAAACGGCAGTCCGTTATGGAGCGGACGCCGTTTATATCGGAGGCGGCGCGTTCGGACTGCGCGCAAAGGCAAAAAACTTTACGATTCAGGAAATGAAAGAAGGCGTGCAGTTTGCCCATGCGCATGGAGTGAAAGTGTACGTCACCGCCAATATACTCGCCCATAATGCAGACCTTGAGCCGGTGCGGGCATATTTTCTTGATTTAAAAGAAGTCGAACCGGACGCGCTGATTATTTCCGAT
The DNA here is from genome assembly GCA_947631665.1 of uncultured Lachnospiraceae bacterium. Taxonomy (GTDB): domain Bacteria; phylum Bacillota; class Clostridia; order Lachnospirales; family Lachnospiraceae; genus Eubacterium_G. Next base: position 67,440 of record CANRMF010000006.1, read on the forward strand.
CCGGCAGTTTTTATGATTGCAAAAGAAATCCTGCCTCAGACGGAACTGCATATCAGCACACAGGCAAATAATACAAACTATGAGACATTTCTGTTCTGGCAGAAGCTCGGCGCAAAGCGTGTGGTTTCTGCAAGGGAACTGTCCCTGTCTGAAATTGCAGAAATCAGAAGCAGCATTCCGGAGGATTTGGAAATTGAAACCTTTGTGCATGGAGCAATGTGCATTTCTTATTCGGGCAGATGTCTGCTCAGCAGCTTTATGACAGGGCGAGATGCCAATAAGGGAGCCTGCACGCACCCATGCCGATGGAAGTACGCGGTGGTCGAGGAGTCGAGAGACGGACAATATATGCCGATAGAGGAAAATGAGCGGGGCACTTATATTTTTAATTCCAAAGATTTGTGTATGATAGAACATATTCCCGAACTGGTGGAGGCGGGCATTGACAGTTTTAAGGTGGAGGGAAGAATGAAAACCGCCCTCTATGTGGCAACCGTAGCGCGGACGTACCGCATGGCAATCGACGACTATTTTGAAAGTTCCCGGAAATATCGGGAGCGCATACCGACATACCGGAAACTGATTTCCCAGTGTACCTACCGCCAGTATACGACCGGATTTTTCTTTGGAAAGCCGGACGAGAATGCTCAGATTTATGACAGCAATGTTTATGAAAGAGATTATATCTATCTGGGAACTGTCGCGCAGATTTCCGAAAATGGCGCGCATATACTGGAACAAAAAAATAAATTCTGCGTCGGCGATGGAATTGAAATTATGAAAGCGGACGGAACGGATCTTGAGGCGGAAGTACTTTCGATTGAAGATATGGACGGCAACCAAATGGAAAGCTGCCCGCACCCGAAACAGAGGATTGCTGTGAGCCTCAGCGCTCCGGCGGAAGTGGGAGATGTGCTTCGCATGAAAAGCGGGGATTGAGAGAAAACCCTGAAATAGACATGCACCGAAAATTAAATTTTGGCATAAACTGTGTTAAGGACGTGGTGAGGTGCGTGCATGAGAACTTTTCCGGAACCACTCACTGCCGAAGAAGAAAAGCAGTGTCTCGAACGAATGAAGTCCGGCGACAAGGAAGCCAGAGATTTATTGATTGAAAGAAATTTGAGGCTTGTAGCCCATATTGCAAAAAAATATTATGCGGAAAATCGGGAAAATGAAGAACTGATTTCGATAGGAACTATTGGTTTGATTAAAGCGGTCAACACCTACAACCCCGATAAGGGAAACCGGCTGGTCACCTATGCGTCGAAGTGTATTGAAAAGGCAATGCTATCAGGGTGGCTTCGAGGAAAGGAGAAAGAATATGACAGCGGAAATTGAAAATGTATTGAATGAATTTACAAAAAAGATGTCGGAAGTATATGGCGATGATTTGGTAAAAGTAGTGCTGTATGGTTCATATGCGAGAGGCGATAACAGAGGAAATTCTGATATAGATATTATGGTTCTTGTACGGGCATCAGATACAGTCATTAAAGAAAAGATGAATGAAATTTATGATTTTGCATTTGATATTGAAATGGATACCGGCATAGATATTTCTCCTGTGGTAAAAAACGAGGAACAATATAATTATTGGTTGGATACGCTTCCTTATTATAAAAATATTCAAAATGAGGGGATATTGTTATATGCCGGATAATAAGCGGAAAGATTTAAGTGAATACAATAATTGATTATCGAAGCAATAAAAAATATTTAGATAATTATTGAAGCATAAAAAAGATGTGACAAAGAAAAACGGTTTGGCAAAGAGAGCCAAACCGTTTTTCTTTTATCAGGAATTGATTTTTTCGAGTAGATTTAATTTTTTGTTTTCGGAACAATTCAATTTAGATATGTACTCGACGACAAATTTTGCGTGCTCAATCGCTACTTGTTTATGAAGTAATTTCAAATTCTGTTTATCGGCTGGGTAATGTACGATGACATTCATAGAAAAATGTTCCCCCGATACCTTGTCAAAATAATATATGCGTTTGAGCGTGTCCAATATTTATGGCATTGGAAAAAATTACAAACCCTATGAAAGCAGAAATTTGAGAAGTAAATGACACTTGTACCCGATAAAAGAAATTATAAATTTTCTTGTATTATTCATAACAGTTTTTCTGATTAGAATCATAGTATTTAGGGATTTTTGATTAAAAAGATGGTATAAGTGGTTAAAAAGAGGGAAAGTTTGATAAAAACAATCGTGGTTTTTGATTAGGTTTTGACAAAACTGTGTCAAGCACTTTTTTGAAAGAAATAAACATTTTTGGAGTAATACAGGTAAGAAAAATTTTATAGATAAATTTGAAAGTGGCAAGGCTGAAATCATAGAAAATAAGCAGTAGCAGGGGGGAAAACTATTGCTTATTCTTTTGGATATTTTGTTTGGATATTACTTGCTCCAGTGATATAGTCCAGTGAAACATTGTAGAACTTGGCAAGAATGAGCAGACTATCCACAGGAATTCTGGTTTTACCACTTTCGTAATCTGCATAAGTTCTTTGCCCGATATGAAGCAAGTCTGCAATTTTCTGTTGTGTTAGAGAATTATCCTCTCGGATTTCCCGAATTCGTTCATTATATTTCATATGTAACACCTCTTGGAGTCATTATATGAAATAAAAAAAATGATATTGACTTTTAGAGTTATAAACTCTAAAATTGAGTATATGCAAGTATTTTGCAAAAAATGACAAAAAGGAGAGATTTTTATGGAACAAACGAAGAAAATTTTGGCAGTAATTTTAGCATTGGTATTATCAATCTCGCTACTGCCGGCAACCGGTGTCAGTGCGGCATCAAAGAAAGTAAAACTGAATAAGGCAAAAGCAACAATCTATGTTGGAAAAACGGTTACTTTGAAAGTGAAGAACACAAAGAAAAAAGTAAAATGGAGCACTTCTAACAAGAAAGTTGCAACCGTTACGAAAAAGGGAAAAGTAAAAGGCAAAAAAGCAGGGAAGGCTACAATTACCGCAAAAGTCGGAAAGAAAAAATATAAGTGTAAGATTACGGTAAAGAAAAGGCCACAACAGACTACCCCAAAACCAACGGAACAGCAGACGACGAAGCCTACTGAACAACCAACTACAAAACCGACAGAGCAGCAGACGACGAAGCCTGCTGAACAACCAACGACAAAACCGACGGAACAGCCGACAGTGCCGGTTGAAGGAACAGAAGGAAAAAATACAGAAGATGTGCAGGCAATCACAAGTATTATCAATGAACAGAAAGCGCTTGGGGCAGAGGTCGATACAGATTTGGATTCTGACCAGTACACATGGGAAACAAATGAAAATGGAGAAGAACGATTGGTAGGCATAGACTGGGGAGACGACTGGGAAGAAGTAGGATTAGGATTAAAGAATGAAATTTCTTTTGCAGATCTGAAAAATTTGAGAGTCTTGGATTGCTATTGTAACGAGTTGACAGCTTTGGATATCAGCCGTAATACAAAATTAACAACCTTGGATTGCGGTGCTAATAGCCTGACAGAATTGGATTTAAGCCATAATCCGGAATTAACAATATTGTATTGCAATCATAACAGCCTGACAGAATTGGATTTAAGCCAAAATCCGGAATTAACAACCTTGTATTGCTATTTTAACAGCCTGACAGAATTGGATTTAAGCCATAATCCGGAATTAACAATATTGTATTGCAATCATAACAGCCTGACAGAATT
>CANRMF010000007.1 GCA_947631665.1 uncultured Lachnospiraceae bacterium
ATTTAGAAATTTCAACTGTTTTTTTAACGTAAGTGGAATTTAATCTTTCACACGGAATTTACTTTTACAAGTCAGCAATCTTTTGTCTACTGAAAATCTCTTGCCTACCCTGTATTCTAAAAATCTTGTATCTGCCCCGGCCGGACTTTAGTTTACATAATTACTGCGGATACGGTTGATTTTTGCAATAAATTCCTGATTGTCCTTTGTGCGGGCAAATAAATTGATAATCTGTTCCACCGCATCTTCCTTTCTCATGCCGTTCATTTCCTTCCGGATAATATAGGAAGCCCCCAGTTCGTCGGAATTTAACAGTAAATCTTCCCTTCTGGTGCCGGATTTGGCAATATCCACCGCCGGAAAAATCCGCCGTTCGGACAGTTTGCGGTCGAGGACAAGCTCCATGTTGCCGGTTCCCTTAAATTCCTCATAAACCACATCGTCCATTTTGCTTCCGGTATCTACCAGCGCCGTAGCAAGAATTGTCAGGCTGCCGCCCTCACGCATATTTCTCGCAGCACCGAAAAACCGCTTCGGCATATGAAGCGCCGCCGGATCAAGACCGCCGGACAGTGTTCTTCCGCTTGGCGGAACGGTCATATTGTAGGCGCGCGCCAGACGGGTGATACTGTCTAACAGAATAATGACGTCTTTTCCATGTTCCACGAGCCGTTTTGCGCGCTCAATAACCATCTCGGAAACTCTTTTATGGTGTTCCGGCAGTTCGTCAAAAGTGGAATAAATGACTTCAACATTCTCTCCACGAATTGCCTCTTTGATGTCAGTCACTTCCTCCGGTCTCTCGTCAATCAGCAAAATGATGATTTCCATTTCCGGATTGTTTTGCAGTACTGCCTTTGCCGTTTCCTTGAGCAACGTAGTCTTTCCTGCCTTTGGCGGAGATACAATCATACCTCTCTGTCCTTTTCCAATCGGGCTGACCAAATCCACGATACGCATTGCCTTGCTGTGTCCGTCTGTCTCCAGATGCAGGCGCTCCTGTGGAAAAATCGGCGTCAAATCTTCAAAATTCGGTCTGTTCAGCACCTTGTCAAGTCCTTCTCCGTTTACGCGGTCTACATAGTACAATGCCCCGAACTTTTCATTTTCCCGTTTTTCCCGTACCCGTCCCGTAATAAAATCTCCGGTTTTCAGGCGAAATCTTTTAATCTGGGACGGCGCCACGTACACATCGTCCTCGCCCGGAAGATAATTGTCGCATCGGATAAACCCGAAACCGTCCGGCATAACCTCCAAAATCCCTGTTCTGGTAATTCCCGTTTCGTTTGGCACTTCGTCCTTATGCGCGCTTTCCCGTCTTCCGCGGCGGTTATCCGGCGTCCTTTTTCCTTTACCGCTCTCTGTCTTTTTCTCCTGTCCCAAAGCCTGCGTCTGCTGTTTTTCCAACTGCTCCACAATCATATCCACCAGTTGTTGTTTTCTCAGAGTGCTCACTGACTTAATTCCGTTTGACTTTGCAATCTCTCTGAGTTCTGCCACAGGCAGGGAACTTAATTTTTCTCTCATCATTTACCTCTCTTTTTGTTCTCGATGAACTTTTTTAAACATTGCGTTTTATTTATATAATCATAACGTGGAATTTTCGGAAGATTTTTCCAAAAGATTAGTTTTTGAAACTTACTGACATTATCATAGCATAATTTTTTTAAAAATCAACACCTCATACGGCTTTGATTTATAATTATATCTTTTTCATTTTCTAAAAATGTGTTATTCTATAAAATGTGTGCGCGGCAACAATCCGGCCGCGATTGCTTTTAATCAAATCCGAATTTTATGGAGGTATCTTATGACAACCAATGAAAAAGCCTTAAAATTACATGAAACGCTCAACGGGAAATTAAGCACAGAGGCAAAATGTCCTGTCAAAAGCAGAGAGGATTTGTCGCTGGCATATACACCCGGCGTCGCGGAGCCTTGCCGGAAAATCGCTGAAAATCCTGAAGACGTTTATAAATATACTTGGAAAGCGAATACCGTCGCTGTCGTTTCCGACGGAAGCGCAGTGCTTGGTCTGGGAAATATCGGTCCCAAAGCAGCCATGCCGGTTATGGAGGGAAAAGCAGTCCTGTTTAAGGAATTTGGCAATGTCAACGCTGTTCCTATCTGTCTTGACACACAGGATCCCGATGAAATCGTGGAAACCGTTGTCCGGATTGCGCCGGGCTTCGGCGGCATCAACTTAGAAGATATTTCCGCTCCGAGATGTTTCGAGATTGAAGATAAACTGAAAAAACGGCTCGACATTCCGGTATTTCATGACGACCAGCATGGTACGGCGATTGTCGTGCTCGCAGGCATTATCAACGCGTTGAAGGTTGTTGGTAAAAATAAAGAAGACTGTAAAGTCGTCGTCAACGGAGACGGTTCCGCCGGAATTGCCATCTCCAAATTACTGCTGCGATACGGTTTTCGGGATTTGACAATCTGCGGTCTTTACGGAATTTTAAACCGCAATATCGAAAATCTGAACTGGGCGCAAAAGGAAATGGCTGAAATGACAAACCTCTCCGGTCAGTCCGGCGTTCTCGCCGACGCCATGAAGGGCGCCGATATCTTTGTCGGCGTTTCCGCGCCAAATATTGTCACCGAAGAAATGGTTGCGTCCATGAATTCCGATGCGATTCTCTTTGCGATGGCAAACCCTACGCCGGAAATCATGCCGGATTTGGCAAAAAAAGCCGGCGCGCGTATTGTGGGCACAGGCCGCTCTGATTTTCCAAATCAGGTAAACAATGTCGTGGCTTTTCCGGGAATTTTCAAAGGCGCGCTTGAAGGACGCGCAAAACAGATTACGGAAGAAATGAAGCTTGCAGCCGCTCTGGCAATTGCGGGACTTGTTCCCGAAGACCGGTTGAATGAAGAAAATATAATGCCGGAAGCTTTCGATCCGCAGGTGGCAAAGGTCGTCAGCCGCGCGGTCAGGGAAAATATTTAACGGCAAAAAAGCGCGTTCCAAAAATCAGTACCCGCTGATATTCTGAAACGCGCTTTTTTTATTTTGTCAGTTTTCCGATAATATACTGATAAATTTCCTGCGAACGGTCTTTATCCTCCCATGCGGAACACATTTTTGCCGCAATCTTCCGGTCGGGAGTGGCGATATTGACCTCAATGAGCGTCGAATCTCCCTCTTTTACCTGACAGTGCACCACATAATCTCCGTTGGAAACCCTGTAATAATCTGCTACCGTTCCCACCTCGTTCCTTAACTCATATTTATTATTCATCAGGAACATATCCACATCGTCAATGATGGAGCCCGGTATTCTGTTTTCAAAAAATTTCAGGCTTTCCCGCCCTTCGGAAGTCAGATGATAATACGAAGTGTTGCGGTTGACATTCAGAAACACAAAATCATCTTCTATCAATTCCGTAATTGCTTTCTGCACATTAAAGTAGTTGGTATATTCCTCGTCCAAAAAAAACTGCGCAATCTGGGTGTTTGTCAACGGAAATTCCACTTTATTGAGCATGTACATGATAATCAGTTTGTACAAGGTATCTGCTGATAACGCCATAGTTCCTCCTACAAAACCGGATTGAAATTACTCCCCTCTGTTTCCGGTTACAATCTGTTCAATGAAATTGAGAATTTCATCTCTCCCCTGTTTTGTCTTTGCTGAAAAAGGAAACACTGCCGTTTCCGGAACCGTCCGCAGCGTTTCTTTTATCACCCTGATATTTTTCTGTATCTGGCTTCGTTTGATTTTGTCGAGTTTTGTGGCAATCAGTACCGGTTCAAACCCGTTTGCCAAAATCCACTGATACATTTCCACATCATTTGCAGACGGCGCATGGCGGATATCAATTAAAAGAAAAACTGCCTGAAGTGTTCGTGAACGGTTCAGATAACGTTCAATCATTTTTCCCCAGTTCTCTTTTTCTTTCATGGAAACCTTTGCGTAACCGTATCCCGGCAAATCCACGAAATAACACTCCCCGTTTATGTTATAAAAATTGATTGTCTGTGTTTTTCCCGGCTGTGAGGAGATTCTTGCCAGCGACTTTCTGTTTAAAAGTCCGTTAATCAGGGAGGATTTCCCCACATTCGATTTTCCGGCAAAGGCAATCTCCGCCAAATCATTTTCCGGAAGTCTGCTTGTCACACCGCAGACCGTTTCCAACTGCGCGCTTTTTATCTTCATCATTGATTTTGCTTTCCTATATCTGTTTTACCAAAGCCTGTTTTAAGACCTGACCCATCTGGTCTACAAATACGATTTCCATGCCGCTTTTGATTTCCTCAGAAATTTCCGCAGCGTCCGGTTCGTTCCTGAGCGGCACCAGAACCTTTTGAATTCCCGCATTTTTTGCGGCAATCAGTTTTTCCTTCAGTCCGCCAATCGGCAGAACGTTTCCGCGCAGATTGATTTCCCCGGTCATCGCCACCTTGCAGTTTACCGGAATCCCCGTCACTGCTGAAAGAATTGCCGTCGCCATCGTAATGCCCGCAGACGGGCCGTCCTTTGGTACTGCTCCTTCCGGCACATGAATATGCATATCATTTTCGGCAAAAAACTTTTTATCCACGCCGTAATCCGCAGCGATACTTCTCACATAACTGAGGGCAATCTGCGCCGATTCCTTCATGACGTCTCCCAACTGACCGGTAAGCTTCTGTTCGCCTTTTCCCGGCATTGTGTTGACCTCAATCTGAAGCGTCGTGCCGCCCACTGCAGTCCAAGCCAGCCCCCGCACAATTCCGACATCATTGTTCTCATTGGCGGTGTCAATGTCAAACTTTTTCTTCCCAAGATATTTCTCAATATTCTTTGAAGTCACTTTCAGATGTTTTTTCCCGTCCTGCACAAGAAATCTTGCGGCTTTTCTGCAAATCTCCGCAATTTCGCGATCCAACTGTCTGACTCCCGCTTCGCGTGTATAATACCGGATTATCGAATAAACAGCTTCATCTGTAATATTCAGCCTGCTTTTGGTAATCCCGTTCTTTTCGTATTCCTTTGCAATCAGATGTTCCCTCGCAATATGGAATTTTTCATTGTCCGTATATCCTTCAACCTCGATGATTTCCATACGGTCAAGCAGCGGCGCCGGAATCGTACTCATATCGTTTGCAGTCGCAATGAACAATACTTTTGACAAGTCAACCGGCACTTCAAGATAATTATCGCGAAATGCAAAATTCTGTTCGGAGTCCATCACCTCCAACAGCGCGGACGCCGGATCTCCATGAATACTCCGCCCCAGTTTATCAATCTCGTCGAACAACATCAGCGGATTCGCGCTCTTTGCCTGTCTCAGCGCATTCGCAATCCGTCCCGGCATGGCGCCGACGTACGTCTTGCGGTGTCCGCGTATTTCTGATTCGTCGTCAACCCCGCCTAAACTGATCCGGATATATTTTTTATTGAGCGCCTCAGCCACCGATTTTGCAATCGAAGTTTTTCCGGTACCCGGAGGGCCTACCAGACAGATAATCGGACTGTTTCCCTTTGCCTGCGTCAGCACCCTGACTGCCAGAAATTCCAGCACGCGCTCTTTTACTTTTTTCAATCCATAATGGTCACGGTCTAAAATTTCCTGCGCATTATTCAAATCCGGATTTTCCTCTGTCACATTATTCCATGGCATTTCAAGCATCGTTTCCAGATATGTATAAATCACATTTGTTTCAACCGCGTTGCCGCCAAATGTCTTGTAACGGTTCAGTTCCTTTTTCAGTTTTTCCAGAACCTCGTCGTCGGCATTCAGCGCATTGATTTTTTCTTCCAGTTCTTTTGCCTCAGACAAATAGTCCTCTCCCAATTCTTCACGAATTACCTGCATCTGTTCACGAAGCAGATGCTCCCGCTGGTTTTTATCAACACGCTGCTTTACTTTTTCGATAATCTCACTTCGGATTCTGCTGATTTCATTTTCCTGATTCAGAAATCTGGCAACAACCTCAAACTGCTCCAGCAGGGAAGCTGCTTCCAAATACTCCTGTTTTGTGCGGAAGCCGACTTTGAGCCGCATCATTGTCTGAAGCATCAGCGCGTCCAGCCGCGAAATATTCAACAGACTCCGAAGCGCTGATGTCGGAAGTTCATGGGTTGACGCGTCAAAGGTCTGAAGCATATTTTTTAATTCGCGGACAAACGCTTCCTCCTGAAGTCCGTCAAACTCATTTTGCGGAGGCTGCCGTTTTACAACTCTTGCCTCCAGAAAATCTCCTTCCTCCAAAAACTCCAGCACATCTGCTGTGGCGCGCGCTTCTACCATCACCCGCACAATATTGTCAGGCAGTTTATTCAGTTGTTTGATGGAAACCATCGTTCCCACGCCGTATATGCTGCCAAAACCCGGCGATTCCTCCACCGGATCTTTCTGCGCTACAACAAACAGATTTTTTCCCTCAATCATCGCAGTTTCCGCCGCTTTGATGGAGGATCTTCTGCTGATATCAAAATGTACCGTAGTACCCGGCAAAATCGTCAGTCCGCGCAGCGGTATCATCGGAAGCCGGTATATTTTTTCTGACATGTATACTCCTCTTTATGCAGTCTTGCTTTTCTTCCCTGTCTTTTTTTTCACCACAGAATTATATTTTAATTCGGGATCTGCCAAACCGTTAATTACATCAGCGTTAATGATACACTCCGTTATGCTCTCGTCTGAAGGCGTTTCGTACATTGTATCCATGACTGCGCTTTCTACAATGGAACGAAGTCCTCTTGCGCCGGTTTTTCTCTCCACTGCTTTTTGCGCAATCGCCTCCACTGCATCATCAGTAAATTCCAACTTGACGCCGTCTAATTCAAAAAGTTTCCGGTACTGTTTTACCAATGCGTTTTTCGGCTCAATCAGAATTCTTTTCAATGCATTGACATCAAGAAAATCTAAGGAAACCGTTACCGGAACACGTCCGATAAATTCCGGAATCAATCCAAATTTGGTCAAATCCTCCGGCATTACCTGTTTATACAGTTCGTCTGCCGCCGCATCTGTCTTTTCCTTAATTTCTGAATTAAAACCGATAGACGTTTTATCCAGACGTCTTTCGATAATTTTTTCCAGCCCGTCAAACGCACCGCCGCAGATAAATAAGATGTTGGTCGTATTGATTGGAATTAACTCCTGATGCGGGTGTTTTCTGCCTCCCTGCGGTGGAACGGAAGCCTCTGTACCTTCGAGAATTTTTAAGAGCGCCTGCTGCACGCCCTCACCGGAAACATCGCGCGTAATGGAAACATTCTCTGATTTTTTCGTAATCTTGTCAATTTCATCAATATAAATAATTCCATGTTCTGCGCGCTCAATGTCATAATCGGCCGCCTGCATCAGTTTGAGCAGAATATTTTCCACGTCTTCGCCGACATAACCTGCCTCCGTCAAGGTCGTAGCGTCCGCGATTGCAAAAGGAACATTTAAAATTTTTGCAAGCGTCTGCGCCAAATAAGTTTTTCCGGAGCCGGTAGGGCCGAGCATTAAAATATTGGACTTCTGCAATTCCACGTCTAAGTCCTGTCCCGCAAGAATTTTTTTATAATGATTATACACTGCGACGGACAAAACTTTCTTCGCCTCGTCCTGCCCTATCACATACTGATCCAAGAACTCCCTGATTTCCTTTGGTTTTAATAAGTTGATTTCTTCCGGTTCTTCGCTGTGCTTTTCATACAAATCCTCCTCTATGATACTGGCGCACAATTCGACGCACTCGTCACAGATAAATGCCCCCTGCGGCCCGTAAATCAATTTTTTTACCTGATTTTCAGCCTTTCCACAAAAAGAACACGTACATTTTTCCATCATTTTATTCGCCATAAAAACTCCTCTGAATTTGCAACACAAGGCACCACAAAATGCGGTGCCTTTTTTATGATGCTTCCTATCTTTCCTTAATTACCGAATCAACCAATCCGTATGCCTTTGCCTCATCAGCAGACATCCAGTTGTCTCTATCCGTATCTTTTTCGATTACTTCAATATCCTGACCGGTATTCGCTGCCAAAATCCCGTTTAATTTCTTTTTTGTCTTTAAGATATGTTCAGCCGCAATCTGGATTTCAGTAGCCTGTCCCTGAGCACCGCCCAACGGCTGGTGAATCATGATTTCCGCATTTGGAAGCGCATATCGTTTTCCTTTTGCGCCGCTGGATAAAAGAAACGCTCCCATACTTGCCGCCATACCGATGCAGGTCGTGGACACATCGCATTTCACATAATTCATGGTATCATAGATTGCCATGCCCGCAGTCACAGAGCCTCCCGGACTGTTGATGTACATATGAATATCTTTGCCCGGATCTTCTGACTCCAAGAACAACAACTGCGCCACAACTGTGCTTGCCACAGCGTCATTGATTTCCTCTCCCAGAAAAATAATCCGGTCTTTTAATAATCTTGAATAAATGTCATAAGAGCGCTCTCCTCTCGAATTCTGCTCAATGACGTAAGGTATAAGTGCCATATCAATACCTCCTTTACATTGCTTTTCTTATTTTGCCTGTTCTGCGACAAACTTTGCAGCCTTTCCAGCGCAGATTCCCTTTTTGATATTTTCCTTATCATCTGCGGAAAGATATTCTTCTATCTTTTCTGCCTCCATCTGATACTGCTTTGCCATCTTTTCAATTTCTTCCTGATATTCTTCTTCTGTCGCTTCAATATTTTCTGCCGCAACAATGGCATCTAACACAAGACTTCTCTCAATCCTGCTCTTTGCCTGCGGTTTTACCTGCTCTGTCAACTGTTCCACTGTGCCGCCCGTAAACTGAAGATACTGGTCGAAAGACATTCCCTGCATTGCAATATTCTGGGCAAATTCCTCAACCATCTGCTGTGCCTGCGCTTCAATCATTTTTTCCGGAATATCCATCTCCGCTTTTTCTATAATCGCCTCAATCACCGCATCTTCTTTCTGGATCTCGGCATCTTTGGCTTTCTTTTCCTCCAGTTTTTTTCTGATATCAGCCTTATATTCCTCTAATGTATCAAACTCTGAAACGTCCTGCGCAAAATCATCATCGATTTCCGGATATTCTTTCATTTTGACCTCTTTAATCTTAACCTTGAACAACGCCGGCTTTCCTGCCAGTTCCTTTGCATGGTACTGCTCCGGAAATGTTACATGAACTTCAACGTCATCACCCGGTTTTTTCCCTACTAACTGGTCTTCAAAAGTATCAATGAAAGAATGGGAACCGATAGTCAGTGGATAATCTTCAGCCTTTCCGCCTTCAAACGGAACGCCGTCAACGGATCCTTCATAATCAATCACAGCCTGATCTCCGTTTTCAATCGCTCTGTCCTCCACAGCAACAAGTCTGCTGTTCTGTTCTTTGACCTTGTCAAGTTCGGCATTGATATCTTCATCGGTAACCGTCACGTCAATCGGATCGACTTTAACGCCTTTATACTTACCAAGTTTGATTTCCGGCTTTGTCGTAACCTCCGCCTCAAAAATAAACGGTTTTCCTTTTTCAATCTGAACAACTGTGATTTCCGGACGGGCAACAATCTCTAATCCAGACTCTTTTGCCGCATCTTCATATGCTCCCGGTATCAGCGCATTTGCCGCGTCCTCATAAAATACGGCTGCGCCATACATTTTTTCTACCATCGCATATGGGACTTTTCCTTTTCTGAATCCCGGAATATTAAACTGCTTTTTATTTTTCTGGTAAGCCGCCTGTATCGCCTTGTCAAATTCTTCAGCAGCCACTTCGACCGTCAGCTTTGCAGTATTATTCTCCATCTTTTCTACCTGTAAACTCATTTTGCTCTTCCTCCTTAATATTGAAACGGGCGTTTCCCATTTTCTCAAAACGGGGTTCTGCCGGCTTTGCCTGAACCCGCTTTACCTCAAATACGCAATTGTGTATTATATCATAAAGCGATGGTATTGTCACTATTTTCTTTTTGATGGCAAAGCAATCAATTTTCCACATTCAGCAAAAGATTTAATTCCATTGCCTTGAACTTGAAGTATATAAAAATCAGAGTATCTATAAGTCAAGATACTCTAACTAATATATTTTACTCCATTTTATCGCTTTTTCTAAAAACAGCGCACACCAAACTATTTTAAATCATTAGAATACCATACACAAATAAGGCTCTGATATCAAAAAAACTTAACTGTCTTTTTCTAGTATAGCTTTTACCTTAGCTAATACTGCATCTTCTAATTTGGGACCGATTTCAGCAGTTTCAAAGTTTATCTTTGGTGTTAACAAACTGTTTTCCGGAAGCGGAATATCAAACAAACACGCTTGTTGATCCGTAAACCAATCTGCATACTGATTCAAATCTTCATATGAATTCAAAGATATTGACCTAATTCCATACGCCTTCGCTATGTTTTCAAAATCCGGCACCGTATATCCGCCGTCGGCACTAGTGTTTGCGCATCTACCTTCAAAGTCGAAACGCTGTGTTTCACTAATTTTTCCCAACACATGATTGTTAAGAATAAAAATTTTAATCGGAAGATTTTCTCTATGTATCGTCTCAAGTTCTTGGATATTCATCTGAAATCCTCCGTCTCCGGCAATGCAGTAGACCGGTTTCTTTCCTTCAGCAATGCACGAACCAATGGCAAATGGAAGCCCGCACCCCATAGTGCCGTATCCACCGCTAATATGAATACGTCCGCGCTGACCTTTCAGTTCCAGAGACTGTGCACACCAGCATTGATGCATACCGACATCTACTGAAACATTCGGATTTTCAGGAAGAAGATCGGATATCATTTTCACAGCCATATTTCCCGGTTGCTTATCAAAAGACGCTAAAAAATCTTTTGCCTCAAAACACCGTTTTTTCCACCCTGAATAATCGACATCTTCCTCCATAATCATTTTCATAAAATCATAGGCGTCCGTATGATACTTTTCTTCATTCTCTTTAATGGTGCGACTTAATTCATATTCATCAATATCACATCTGACAAGTTTTGCATTAGGAGCAAATTTTTTATTAAACTGACCAACCTGGCGAATCCCTAATCTTGCACCTACAGAAACAATTAAATCACATTCGTTAAGAATCATATTCGCAACGCGATTTCCATGCGTTCCAATAAAGCCAATATGAAACTCATCTTGTACTAAATCTACTCCATTCATGGTAGTAAGGATAGGGATATTCGTTTTCTTTGCAAATTCATAAACCAAACCTGAAGCACCTGCGGCTCGAACTCCGTTACCGACTAATAATATCGGTTTGCTGTATGTTGAGTGGAAAATCAAGGATTACCCCCCCCTTTCTTCCTAATAGAGCCATATTATACGCTCTATTGATAATTTCTGCAAAATTTTTATTTGAATTCATAGAAACTGAGTACTTTGTAATATTTCTGGTTATTGAAACAAGATCCATATCTTGAAATGCATTCTGTCTACAACCGGAATATCCGTTCATTTCATTTGTGGGAACATTACCACATATTCCCATGATAGGAACTCCATCAAACCATGCGTCCGCGAGTCCACCTAAACCATTTATAGCACCGGGACCAGATGTAGTGAAATACACGCCTAATTTTCCACTAGTACGGGCATAGCCATCTGCTGCCAAAGCGCACCCCTGCTCATGATAACAAACATGAGTTGTAATCTCATCTTTCCTTATGTAGAGTGCATCCATAAAAGGTACAATATATCCCCCTGCATAACCGAATACATCTGTTACATTATGCTTAATTAAAAAATCAACCAAATAATCAGCGCAAGTCAAATCTCTATCTCCTTTCTAAGATTTTTAAATTTAAAAGGTTTATCCATTATATAACGATTCTTCAGGTACTTTCAACAACGCTTCCAGTAAAGGCAAATCTTCTTTTTGTGTGATTTTGATATTACAGGTTGTACCCTTGGCAAAATATACTCTCTCTCCATAGTGGATTAGCAGTGAACTGGTAAAAGTAAAGTCATGTTTGTTGTCTTGCTCTGCCTTTTCATAACACTTTAAGGCTAAAGAATAACGAAAAGCCTGCGGCGAGGCCGTAAGCATTACATGCTCTCTGTCAATATCAGAGATTGCGGAAATAAAATCATCGGTATAAACAATCGGTGGATGGCAATGAATTGATGAGCACGCATTTGCCTTTTCGTGTGCTACACGAAGAACCTCATCAATTGCTTTCTGAGGCAAAACAGGTCTAACGGCATCATGAACAACTATATAATCATTCGGGGATATCTTATCTTTTAGAAAAAAAACTCCGTTTCTTATAGAATCATGACTCGTTGCTCCACCCTCAATAATCCATTCCACTTTTGTCAAGGAATATTGTTCAACTAAATTTTGGAGGTGGCTGATCCAGTCCCTAATACACACAATCACTATTTTTTCAATTTGAGGATTCCGTTGAAAATTTTCGATAGAATAAACAATAATGGGTTTCCCATCAACCTCTAAAAACTGTTTTGGTATTTCCGACTGCATCCTTTTTCCAATACCGCCGGCTAATAATATCACATAATTCTTTATTTTCTTATCACTCATAAAAACATTACCCCAGCCTTCACACTGATTTCAAAATTTGAATTGTCCTTTCAATACCCGTTTGGATATCATATTGAGGAATCCAACCGATACTCCTCAATTTGCGACCGTCCAGCCTCGCTTTCGTTGCCTTACTGTATCCTGCCGCTTCAACTTCGTCCGGAAGTTCCAATACAACTTTTTTACTATGAATATTTGCGACAATCATCGCTAAATCTTTTAACGTTATATCGCTCTTACAATCTGCAATATTGTATGCTTCTCCATTTTTCCCATTTATTAGCGCTACAAGTAACCCGCTGACTGCATCTGAAACATATGTATAACTGTAAAACTGATTACCATCAGATTTCAAAACAATATCTTCACCTACAATGCCTTTTCTTATAAACTGACTGATGGCTTTTGTATCATCCATAAGCATCGTAGGCCCGTATGAACGGGTAAATCTCACAACAATTTCATCTAATCCTAACTGTGACTTATATGCTTGGCATAAAGCTTCCCCACAACGTTTGCTTTCCGGATATCCTGCTCTAAGAGTGTTGCTATTTATGTAACCGCAGTAATCTTCATCAAATAACTCAACATCGCCACGATTTTCTCCATATATTTCATTTGATGACGCAAATACAAATCTTTCAACCTGATGTTTGACAGCAAAATCAAGCAGGTTCTTAAGGCCTATGATATTCGTTGCAATCGTTCCGATAGGATCTGTTGAATAAAGCATTGGATGCGTATTTGCCGCAAGGTGTAAAATGAAGTCAACTTTTCCAAGACCTTTACATTCAAGAGGGAATTTTACATCATAAGGAATAAACACAAAATGTAAATCATCTGCAAACTTTGCAAACCTCTCCCTAGCTTTTTTCTCACTACGCCCGAGAGCATATATGGTACAATTTAATCCGTCAGTTAAATTTTTCTCTAAGATTACATCTATTAAGAAACTTCCGATAAGACCGGTTGCACCTGAAATCATCATACTCTTATTTTCTAATTGTTTCCACGCAAGATTTAAATCACAGATATGATGAATATCTTCCATATATAATCGGTTTGTATATAATCTCATATTTCTCCCATCGTTTTTTATTTTCTTTGAAATTCCGTTTTGCCTAATCTTAGGAAAACCACTAAATCCGTACTAAAAATTCTATAATATTATGGCATAAAGTTAATCAAAAGACAAGCCGATTCCGCAACCACTATTCAGTAAATACGACAATATAGCTGTTCCCTACTTTGCATATTGAATTGCTCCAGCTACACTGTCAGATGTTTTTTGATCTACCAGAATTCGGATAAGTTCCAACCCCATTTCAAGTGCCGAACCCAGTCCATTGGCAGTAACAAAATTTCCATCGGTCACGACGCTTCCACCATAGTTTCTGCAATCCATCTGTTCTGCCATCGTTGGATAACAGGTTGCATTTTTATCTTTCAGCAGTCCCAAGCCACTAAACACTGTCGGCGCTGCGCAGATTGCTGCAAGCAGTTTACCCTCTTTATTATATTTCAATATCTGGTCTGTCAGTTTTGTACAGGAAGCAAGATTTGTGGTTCCCGGCAGTCCTCCGGGAAGGAAGATACAATCTCCTTCCTCAAAATTGATTTGATCAATATTTTTGTCCGTATAAATTTTGATGTTATGAGAGCCCTCTATGAGAAGGTCGTCCTTAATAGAAACGGTCACTACATTGAGTTTATGCGTCCTCCTGAGCAGGTCAATTACCATCAGCGCCTCTACTTCTTCCAATCCGTCTGCTAAAAAAGCATATACTGTTTTCATGTTAAATTCTCCTTTTCAAAATATTGCACTTTTTATATCTTATATTGTCGTCTCAACAATATATATTTTATATGATTATAATACTTCATTCTGCATTTTTCCACCATTTATATGAGGTCGTTTTTCATTTTTCCGCGACCTGCGGTCTTGAATTTTTATTTAATCCCTCTTACAATAAAAGAAATACATAGGAGATTAAAAACAATGGAAATAGAAAGAAAATTTATCCCGAAAAATCTGCCGGAAAATCTGAATCAATATTCTTTTTACCGAATTGAACAGGCCTATCTGAATACTGCGCCGGTACTCCGGATTCGCAAACAGGACGATACCTATATTCTGACCTATAAAGGTGGCGGCATGATGGCGCGGGAAGAATACAATCTTGCGCTAAACAAAAAAAGTTATGAGCATCTTTTGGAAAAAGCTGATGGGAATGTGCTGACAAAAACCAGATTTTTAATTCCAATAGACGATGGTCTGACAGCAGAACTCGATATTTTTGAAGGCAGATTTGCCGGACTTGTTCTGGTCGAAGTAGAATTTAATTCCGTAGAACAGGCGGAAGTCTTCACTCCGCCTGCATGGTTTGGTAAAGAAGTCACTTATGATAAACGGTATCATAACAGTTATTTAAGCAGGCTGGAATAAGGCATGGGATTTTTTCTATTTTTCTACTGAATATCCCCACTCACCGCTGAAAAATCTTCCCCATAACCTCATCATGATAAAGCACTTCCTTTGCCCTCCTGCGATATTTTTCTTCGTGAATATAGAGATGGCGGAACGGTTTAATGGACGGCGCCATATCAATCGCCTTTTCGTAATCCTCAATATTCAAATCAAGCGTACTGACGAAATCCCAGAATCCCGTATCCGTAAATATTGTGTTTACCCGCTTATAACGATGCTCCTGAACCACGCTCATCAGATACGTGGCAATCCCGACCTGCACCCCATGAAGCTGTGGCTGCTCCAGAATTCTGTCGAGCGCATGACTGATCAGATGCTCGCTTCCACTTGTCGGCGCACTGCTTCCGGCAATCTCATTTGCAATACCGCTCATGGCAAGGGAATTGACCAGCTCGCGCAGAAACAAATCATCAGTAATGGTTTCAAAAGGCGTCCGGACAAAACTGTTGACTGCTTTTTTTGCAATCATCGAAGCAAAATCATCAAGTGTGGTATATCCCTGCCTGTCCTCGTAGAGCCAGTCATAGAGTGAGGTAATCTTTGACACCAGATCACCAATTCCGGAATAGATAAATTTTTTTGGCGCGCTCTTAATGACATCGGTATCAATAATAATTCCTGCCGCCATTCGCGCCGGAACGGAAGTCCTTCTGCCATCAACCATCAGAGATGCGCTTGCGCTGGAGAAGCCGTCGCTTGAAGCAGATGTCGGAACACTGATAAATGGAAGCTTACGAAGGTAGGCAGCATACTTTGCGACATCGATGACTTTTCCTCCGCCAATTCCAACCACCGCCTGCGTTTTCATATCCATTGCAAATGCCAGAGAAATAATATCGTTGATATCGGTTGAATCAAGTTCCTTCATTTCTAAAATCGTAATCTCAGACTTTTCTAAGGATTCTTTTACCTGCTGTCCAAACAATTCAATCAGGTCATTGCCGAAAAACAGACTGACGCTTTCAATGCCCTGTATATTCAAATATTCCCCGATATGGTTCAGCGTTCCCTGCCCAACCTTTAATAATGTCGGTATTGCAATGTGCATGTTATTCATATCCTGCTCCCTCGGTTAAAGAATTTTTTCCATTCCAATTTTTTGCGGAACCAGTCCGCATTTCTCATAAAACTTTCGCGCGCTTTCATTCAGCGCCCAGACATTTAACGTGACATTATAACAATCAATACTCTTTGCATAAGAGATTACAAAATCATACAATGATGTTCCCACATGTTTTCCACGCATCTGCTCATCAACGCACAAATCATCAATGTACAGCGTTTTAATATCTGTTAATATATTATCCTGCAGAAACTGTTTTAATATACAAAATGCATAACCGAGAATTTTTCCTTTTTCGTCTACGCAGACAAACACCGGCGTGTCGTCATTTAAAAAAATCTCTTGTAACTGCTCCGGCGTATATTTTGTCGCAGGCCCCTTAAACAAATCCGGTCTGCCGTTGTGATGTACCATGCACACCTGATGCAGCAACTCCATCACTTCCGGAATATCTCTTTCTTCTGCTCTCCTGATTGTATTCATGATTTTTCCCTTTCTCTACGATAAAGCACTTTGTTGATTACAGGTAATACTCCAACAGTTCTTTTCTTGTCTTAATTCCATATCGTTGTGGGATTCCAGTATTCTTCAAATCCTTACCTACAAGTTTTCCGTCAACATACCAGTCAAATCCCATATAGTCTGCATACCAGCTTAAAACTTGATCCATCACAGGTGCTTTTGTGCCAAACAAATCACAATAAGAGCGAATCACTAATAATCCCCATGGAAAATCCTCTGTAAACATTCTTGAATCTGTATCTGCCACACAACCTGAACCATTTTCCTCCATCTTCAAAGGCGCATATATAGACTGAAACGCAGCGATAGAATTGATTTTCTTAGTCAGCAATTCTATCGTGGGTGCCTCATAATGCTCCGCCAATGGGCGTATGGCGCTTGTATCCAATTCTGTTATAGCCGATAACAGTTCATGTAATTCTTTATCCATACTAAAAAGAATGCGGGAAGCATTATCTGTCCATCCGGCATAAAACTTAAATTTTTCTGGAAAGACATAATCCCGACTATATGACCCAAATAAGTCATATAGTCTTGAAGTATGTAAAATCGGATTTGTAGGCGTCAGAGCAACCGATAAATAATTTGCCGCCTTCTTTGTTTTTAACCCACATAACTCGATTTGCTCACAAACTTCATCAATCCTGCTTTGTTTTTGAGCACCTACAACACTATAAGGCTTCCAACTTTTCAAGTTGGTTTCTGATCCGTAAACTTCAAGTCTCGCTATAAATGGAACCCTTTGAAATCCAAAAAGCGTCTGATTGGTCGTAAAGTATTTTCCAAAATAAAACTCACACCCTCCGCCTCCGGGTATTACTCCTATCAATGCTTTTCCCGATACATAAGGAGCAATATCTTTAAACGCCTTTTCTACCGCAAAGTGCGGAAGCGCAATAAATACTATATCCGCATCTTTAGCTGCAACTGAGGAATCTCCGGAGATACGATCAAGACTAACGTCATATTCAATTCCCTTTTCATTATCGTTGCATCTGATTCTCGGAGAAAATTTCTCCGGACGCCGGGTAAATATGGAAACATACATAGAAGGGTTCGTATGCTTAATATAACAGGCCAGTGTGGTTCCGATATGCCCTCCTCCAACAATACAAACTTTCATTTTACAATTCCTCCATAACTTCTATAATCCGTCTGTTGTGTTTGCAAAAGATGTCACTTATAATTAACGGTATCAGAACATATTATTTTTCAGATTATTCTTTAACGCCTCAATCAGTTTATTGTTTTCCTCTACAGTTTTAACCGCCAATCGTATAAACTGCCTTTCCTTTTCATTCATTTTAGGATACAGATTTTTAATCAATATATTATTATTTACAATCAACCGCCTTGTCAATTCTTTGGCACTAACGCCATTTGTTATTTCTGCCATAACATAATTAGCCTGTGAAGGAATTACGCGAAGTCCCTGTATCGTGGAGAGTTCTTCAACAAATCTTTTTCTTTCCTCCCTGAAGCGTTTCAGTGCTTTAGCATAATCATTTTTATATTTTTCCTCAATCTGCATATAAAACTCTGCGAAGGAATTGATATTCCAAATCGCCACATCTTTTTTCAAGCGTTTAATCGTTTCCGGATCTCCGGATGCCAATACTCCAAGTCGCAGGCCGGGAACCCCATAAGATTTCGAGATGCTCTTCATCACAAACAACTGAGGATTCATCTGAAGCAAATTAGTCTCAAAAAGAGTATTGTCTTCTTCATCAGCAAAATCCGAAAATGATTCATCAATAACCAATTTGATATCTTTACGCTTTGCCCATTCAATCAACTGAAGCAGTTCCTTTTTTTCTATATAATTACCGGAAGGATTATCAGGATTTATAATAATAAGAGTCTTGATATCCTTATCATCAAAAAAAGTTGCCAAATCTTTGTATCCATAAGAATAGTTGTCATTTTGAGGCCAATAGACAACTAGTTCCTCCCCCCCCCGCTCTCCGATGTGAATATTCTTCAAACGTCGGTCTGACTATGCCAACTTTTCCGGGCAGTATATCCATCAAGCCTTTTATCAGTTCTGCGGCGCCGTTTCCGACTAAAATATTTTCCGGATGTACATTGAAATTTTTAGCAGCCAACAGCGAATTGACTCTCATTCCCGAAGGATACTGCGTCAAAAGCGTTGTAAAACTTGCCTTTATTTCTTCGATCATTTTTTTCGGTGGATAATATGGATTTACCAGATAACAAAAATCTATAAGTTGCGGATATCTCCAATAACCGCCATATCTTTCCTGTAAGAGTGCAACACGCTTGTCCTCGTCAGGTACGAACATGGATTCTGCGATATCCAAATCCTGTATATCGTCTATCTCATACCAAAGCTGTCCATCGAGACGTTTTGCTTTTATTTCAGGATTGTCAAGCATTGTAATGACACGAAGCACCTGTTCATAATATTCGTTATTGCCTAATGCCTTTGAATATGCTTCAAGAAAAGGAATATAATGAGTTTCTGAAAAATTTTTTCCAAATTTGTATATATTTACTGTTTTATAATAATCTTTAATTTCGTTAAATTTAAACTTTTTGCCCGGAACAAAAGCTTCAATGGAATCATCTTCGCCTATCTTCACACAGGTGCCGTCCATCCAGCTCTCATACTTATCTACCAACGCCAAAGTATCTCTCGGATCATTTACAAGCATCTCAATAATCTCATCCTCAACGATAAGATCCGACTCAAAAAGCAGCGTATCCTCACTGCTGAGATACTCCTTTGCAAGATAGAGAGAATATATATTGTTTGTTCTGTCATAAATCGGATTATTCACATAAACAATCGGCGTCTGTATGTCAAGTGAATTGATATACTCAATAAGTTCTTCTCCTTTGTAACCCACCACAATCACTATTCGCGACAAATGTTGCTTTTCTACCTGATGAAGCATACGGTCTATCAATGTGACTCCATTTACCTTCACCATACATTTTGTGTTGTTTTGAGTTAATTCCTTAAGTCTTTTCCCCATGCCCGCAGCTAAAATAATTGCCTGCATATCGTTTCTCTCCTTTCAAGTTCAATCTTTAATCCAAATTTCTTTCCTGTGCCCTGCGCACTCCGGCGACAAAAGCGTCAATCTTTTGCCTGTCTTTCTCCTGCCGATTTTCATATTCGACCGCAGAGGAAACATCGACGCCGTCCGGCGACAGATAACGGATTGCCGCCCCAACATTTTCCGGCGTAAGTCCGCCTGCAAGAAAATGCAGTTTTTCATCTTTCGGAATTTTATCCAACAGTTTCCAGTCAAAAATTTCCCCGCTTCCCGGACGCGCCGCGTCAAAGACATAACCTTTTACGCGCGGATTTTCCTGATAACCGGAAAACTGTGACAAATCTTCTACATTAAATGCCTTCCATATTGGAATTTCCGTCTGCTCCCAAATGTCCGTACAGACATCTCCATGAATCTGAATAATGTCAAATCCCGCTTTTTCAATCTGCCGCACCTGCGAGAGCGTCGGCGAAACCGTAACGGCCACTTTTCCTATCCGATTTCCCAGCCGTTTCATAATCTCTTTTGCCTGCGCAATTGTAATGTTTCTCCTGCTCTTTTCAAAAAAAAGCACCATGCCGGCGTAATCGACCTGATTCTGAATCAGATATTCTGCCTCAAAAGGTTTTGTCAGACCGCAGATTTTTATTTTTGTTTTTTTTGACATATCTTCCTCCGGATAATGTATAGCTCTTTTTAACTGGTTATATTATAACCGATATTTTGTGCGCGACCAACAACTTTTTAAACAATCGCATTTTTAGGATTTTGGGCAGATGTTTTTTATTTTTGAGAACAAAGTATCGCTTGCGCCACTTCCCGCGAGGTGCGGATTCATAAGAATAATGACCTTTCCGCGCCTCTAAGATTCTTGTAGAGAATTTTTATATAATAGGGATTTCTTATTATATAAAAAAGAGCTGCGGCAACTCGCAACTCTCTAATACATGCGGATAACAGGAGTTGAACCTGCACGTCTGAGACACTAGAACCTAAATCTAGCGCGTCTGCCAATTCCGCCATATCCGCTTTAAAAATAGAAAGCCCTCTATTTTTACACGGTGAGAGCTACCGTGGTGGAGCCTATGTGCGTCTTCCACAATACTGAGATTATATCATTGATGATTTATCTTTGCAACTGAAATTTGTACTCAATGGATATACCTCTCTAAATATTGTCTGAATTTGTTCTCTAATTGATTGCATTTTTCTCTGATATGTAAAAGTTGAAACATCAAATATCGCATATACTCAATACATAAGCATCCGAGAAAAATTCCGATTGCTATTCCAACGACAACAATCGCAAAGGAAAGCGGATGCAGGTTGGTCAATGGCATAAACCTATTGCCAAACAACTGATACACCAGATGATTTGTATGTATCAGGTAAATACCAAAGGTAAGCGGCGTCATAACTATAATTATTTTTTTGATTCTATTCTTTATCTTTATTTGAGAGAAAAAAATCAGTAGAGAGATTGCCGCGACCAAAATTGTCGGCGACGTGTACTGAATCAATGTTTCTCCTGTATATGGAAATGCTGATATCTTGGCACGAATTGTTTCTGAAGCCAGTACCCCCCCAGAGTAATAAAAACAGAGATAAAATAAGTGATTGCCGCATTTTTTTTACGAATTTTGGCATCCAACCCTGATTTTTTAATACAGGCACCTATCAAATATAAGAACGCCAACCAAAAACAATCAAATCCATTTGTATAAAAAACACTATAATTTCTTATGGTTTGTAATATTGAAAATATAGCCACAATCGTAATCATGAGTAATTTCATCTCTCTGACGGTAAGTGTATTGATAAGTCGATTCATAAAAGGAATAAAGAAAAACATTACAAAATACGCTGTGAAATACCAATACTGTTCTGTCAAAACCGGCGTAAAGGCTTTAAGATAATCTTTTATTCCAATCGCCTGTGGGAAAAATAAATTCACGAGTATCGTAATAGTTACTGTATAGAAAATTACCTGACACCATAAATAAATGATATTTGCTATCCTATATTTTGCTCCGATACCGACATAGCCCGAAATCAGTGCATAGCAGTTTACGGCACAAAAAGTAGCAACCTTCAACAATTCAGCTATCGCATAGTTTGTTGAATGCGCACAATCCATGATTCCTCCCAAGTTAATGACATGTAATACAACAATCATAAACATGGAAACGATTCTTAATGCATCGATGCCATATTGCCTACCCATGTTTCTTTTATCTTTCGCATCTATTTTTGTACATAACATAACGAAAATTCACCCCTTCAATTGATGAAATATATTTGAAATCAATCCTTTGACTCTCTTCTGAATGATATCCAACAGGACGGAAACCACAGTGCATAAAAGGAGTACCCAGCATACGACCAAAATGGGATTCTTCGGTAAAAATCCTATCGGCTGAAAGACCTCTCTTGTATAAATACAAAAGAAAATACTGTGAAACATCCAGATGTTCATCGAATATCGTCCCAAGAGCGAAAACAATCTGTCAAACCACTTTACATACTGCAGTCCCGTTAAATAGAGCCCTACCACAGCAACAGGAATACAGATCCAGCAGGAATAAAAAACACCAATCTCCCACTTTTCTGCCATAATAAAATAAGCTGTAATAATCAATCCTATTCCTGATAAGATTCTGACTATCTGATGTTTCTGCTCCAGCAAAAACGAAAACACTATACCTAAAACATTATATTTCGCACAGAGATATGCACATATCGCCATGGGAAACCATGTAATCAATTCAAAACTTGCCGGCAGATGAAAAAAAACAAACACTTTGACAATCAGGCGGTACAAAAGAAACAGCACCACCACTTCCCGCAAAAGTGTATTCAGTTTGATTTTTGATGCTATCCGATAATAAAACGGAAAGAAAAGCATCAGAAACAAATAGAAAAAGATATACCAGCAAAACAGCATAATGGAAGTTCCTGAAAGATTGATGGCAAACATTTCCAGAATGCGGTTCCACCCCCCCCCTAAATGGAGCAACGCCGCTTATGACGGCAGCAATCCCCAGCAATAAGAGGTATACCACCCAATAATCCACTAAAATCCGCCATATTTTTTTGAGAGAATATTTGAATGATTTATCTTGATGCAGGGCATACGTCCAACCGGTGATAAAGGCAAAAATTCCAACACAGGTCTTTGATGTTACACAGATGGTATCGGCAATGCCTTCCAAACCGGGATATGCAATTCCAGAAATATACCATGTCGGATAACCGAAAAAGTGATGCACAATCATCAGGGTAATTGCAATTCCCTTTAACTGCTTTGAAAAAGCCCTGTCCATCTGAAATATGGTATGCTGTTTGCTATCTCTTGTAATACAACAATCCGCCATTTTGAAACCTCTTTATTCCATAACTGTACTTATCTCCCAGACTATTCCAGTAAAAACTTGTTTTTGTCTTCTCTGTTCTGTTGTCAATATATACATAATCCGGTATTTTTTCCGGATTGATTTTATAATATGCTTTCATTTTTTCATCGTCCAATGCTGAGACATTATCACACAGCCACGCAGAAAATGCACCAACTGAACTATTCTCCAGCATAAAATATCCTTTGACTAAATGATTATAAAAAAGAACATTTTTCCCCTCAGCATCCTTGATTGACTGCAAATTTTGATAGTTGATATCATAAAACTCTTTGTTTTCTTTAGACGTAATTAGTCCTTTATCCGGGCCACTTGTGATTGTTTCTGTCAGGCTCTCCGGTCCGTTTTCAAAAAAGACATGATTTGCATTCACATAGAGTTCTGAAAATATTTGTGCCACAAGCAGAAAAACCAGCACTACAGACGCTATTCTTTTCAATTCCAATCGATTTTCCTGATAGTATTCTTTGATAAAATACAGCGAAAATACAGATGACGTTGTTAATGCAATATAAAATCCCAAAAAATTATTACTGCTTGCTTCATTGATGCATAAAAGGTAAATACATGGAATCACTAATGCAGCTGCAAGCCGTTTATAATCTTTCTTCTTGGAATAAATAAATGCACCAATTCCTAAAGGAGTTAATGGAAACATAATCTGGTTAAAGCCGGCGACTTCCATTCTGAACAGTGCATAATATATTGTCTGTAACGCTGTTACAATAACCATCAGTTGAAAGATTAAATACCGCTTCTTTTGATAGAAAATCCCTACCAGAAAAAGAACTCCTCCAACAAATGCATAATATTTATATGTCCAGATAAAATTAAAAACAGGTGTAATAGCACTCCACAATCCTATCGGTCTATGCCTTGTATCCGTTGAAAAATATGGGATACACGCAATGATTTTTTCAATTGTTGTGCGAGATAAAATAAAACAACAAAAAACGATAAAAATGGAACCTGCGCCTAGTGTTACTTTCAAAAAAGACTTCAAATTAAAAAGATTACTCTCATAAGATTTTATTTTAAATATTACCGTTACTATAAGATACAGCAAATACAATGATATCATATACGGATTACATAAAACTACTATCGCTAATAAAATCCCCATGGAAATATATTTTATATTCGTGTGTTTCGTTTTGTAAATGGTAAGAATCGACAAAAGATATACTCCCATACAGCACATCGTATTATAGCTAAGGCTCATAATCTGCCATGGTATAAACAATCCATAAAGCACACTGATAATGACGGCCAATGGTTTATCTCCATACCCCCCCCCTTGGATTTCTAAGTAGAAAATATCCTGACACTGTCACCATTAAATGAACAAACAAATAAATATATCTAAAAGCAAGAAAAATCCCCTCCGTACTGTGGAAGAGTGTAAAATACACTTTGATAAATGGATATACCACAAAACCCGCCAACTGAGCTACATGCCATTCATTTGTCAGAAGGCTGTCGCCATTTAACAACCGATACGGAATACTTAAATAAAAACTTTCATCTACATGTGCCATTCCTAATCGGATTCTTGAAAGATGAATCAAAGCAATCGCAATAAGCGCTATCGCAAATATTATGTCATATCGATATCTTTCCAATTTTCCAGATAAATATCTGTTGTTAATATTCTTATTCTTCTTATTATTCATAAAACTTTCCTCAATATTTTCTTTTTCAAATAAATACTAGTCTTATGGAACCACGCTACCATACAGTCGCAATGTCCATAAAACCAATGCTCAAACCATTTTCCAACTGTTTTTCGCCGTACATAGTCTATCACAAAACAAACTATAAAAACACCGACTACCTTTGCCAGTTCATGCAAATACGGGAAATTCATATAATCACAATTCGGCCAAAAAGATGTCCATAAAATTGATCTTACCAAGTCATTATCATGGAGCAAATAAATTCCCACAATAGAAGCAGCTATTTCGTTTACAAAATGCGAAATAAAACTGATATTTGAAAAAAACATAAATATAAAAACCGCACAAATGACATTGATTACAGAATCCTCACGAAGGAATCTGTCTATCTGATGGAGCCAGTAGTTGTTTTTTGTAATCAGGCTTATCAGACTCAGCACAGGCACCGATAAACAGGTGATTCCAGCCGCTGTAATCCCAACGATAAGATTCCACCGGTTTTGATAAGTTGCTTTTCCATGTATATGTAATCTGATATATGCTCCTAAAATATACATTATCAAGAACACATCCAGATTACTAAAAGAATACGCCCAAAAAATTGTATGTATTATAGACCAGATACAAATAAGCATCGCCACAAAAACGGTGTATCTTTTTGCGCTCATACTTTTCAGCCACGGATTGATGAAAGGTACAAACAGATACAGTAAAATATAATAAACCACAAACCAGTTTCCATAAAAAAATGGAAGAAAAGATTTAATTACACCCTTTACCCCCCCCCTCACAAATGGCACAGGATTTATCAGCAGATAAACAACATTTATAATGACCGAATAAAAAATCATTTCTCCAACTAAGGGAACAATTTTTCTATAATGATTTTTCGTATCTGACGTAATCAAAAAGTATCCGGAAATCAGCATAAAAATGGAATTTGCAACTCTTCCAAACATGCCAGACATATGAACGAAAATCATTCCAGCCGACAGATGATGATACGTCAATTCAGGGTAACCTCCATGAACCCAATAATGGTGTGCAATAATAAAAACCATGCAGATAATCCGCAACAATTCTATCCCTGAATTCCGTTCTCTTTTTATTTGCATGAGTTCCTCCTATTGTTTTTAAACAATCTCTAAATCATCCCTGTCGTGCATTGTAAGCCAACTTACACATACCGTTGCAATTGCCCCGGTTTATGCAAAACATAGTTATTATATAGTTAGTTAAAACGCCTGTCAAGAAAACATCTTTGGTAAAATTTTTTCCATAATGCTGCTGCCACAACAGATAATATAAATCCCAATATATATAGAAAAACATTATAGTCCCAATTTAATCTTCTATAGCATACTTCAAGATACCGGATAACCGGCATATGAATCAGGAAAAATTCCATGCTGATATCTCCAAACCACACAAGCAACGAATTTTGAAATGTCCATTTGACAGCTTTTGACTGGTTTTCTTTCAAATATAATACAGCCAAAATCAGCATTACCGGTAATGCCCAAACCGCCGAGTAATAATAATACTCCCTGATTGGCGACGCCTTTACAAATATTGCTGATATTAGTATCAGAAGAAGCATTCCACCCCCCCCACACAATTTTTTTCTCCTTGTAAAATCTTTATATGCTTCCAGATATCTGCACAATACAATCCCGTTAATAAAATCCAATGTTCTGACCAATGGGTTGTAATAGAGTATCCATTCTGTGATATCGGTATGCGGAATAGTTGCCGCAAGAATAAATTCTCCTAAGACAATCATCAATAAAACAAAAAT
Organism: uncultured Lachnospiraceae bacterium; assembly: GCA_947631665.1. Taxonomy (GTDB): domain Bacteria; phylum Bacillota; class Clostridia; order Lachnospirales; family Lachnospiraceae; genus Eubacterium_G. The sequence goes on from CANRMF010000007.1 coordinate 26,461, forward strand.
CAAACATTTTTGTGGAATTTTTCGGATGATTTTCATCAGTGCAGGCGTAATGATTACCCACAGAAACAGTACTGTCAGATACCACGATACACCATTAAATGCATTGTAATAATGAATCTTTGGTATCCACGTATTCAAACATAAGATATTAAGTATCATCGACCGAAAAAATGTTTTCCAACTATCCAAGAAAAGCCGCCAATAAAATGGAATTGAAAGCAGCAATGTAATCAGATGGAGTAGATAGATTTTTTTCGCTTTGTTCCGCAAGGCATCTGTGATTTTAACCGTCTGCTTTTCATTCCAATGATAATACGTCAAAAAACCACTTAGCATAATAAAAATCTGAACGCCGACTGCTCCGCTGCTTCCCCATAGTTTCCCACGACTCCAGAAATAATACATTGTTCCATGGGCCAGAAACACTAAAATCATTGCAATTCCCCGCAGTCCCTGAAATGATTGAATTTTTTGTGTATTCATCTTTAGATGTTACTCCCTTTATCTTTGTACTCTTTTTTGTTTAACAATAATTGAAGTCTGTTTTTGAATAAATAAAGTGAGAAAATGCAGGGCCCATGCTGTAAAATAACTAAAAACCAATGTCCCCATAATATAAACTAATGTGTTGAATCTTCCATAAAAAAGGTTCATAACCAACACGTGTACAATATATATCTCATACGAAACACTATCGAAATGATTTATCAGCTGTTTAATTTTGTTAGACCGAATTCTTTCCCCAATCCAATACAGTACCGCGCATATCCAAAAATCTATTATTAGTAATCCATAATAAATGATAATCCGATCATATATAATTTCTCCATCAAATCTTTGATTCGAAATCAATACGATCACTGCTGCAACTACCGCAAATGTAGTAATTATACCTATCCTTTGGATACTCGTCTGTTCCGGAAGAAGTCTGTTTCCGACAAAATATCCAACAATATAAACTCCGATGGCAATCACGCACCAACTGAGCGAATGTCCTGTCGTCATGCCTATATTTGTAGAGTAGGCAAGCACAATTTGCAGAGGGAACGCAATTGCCAATGTCATTATTGCAATTATCTTTTTAGGCTTTTGCGCCTTAACCCACTGTAAAATCGGAGTAATTAAGTAGCATATTAAAATCAATGTCACAAACCAAAGATGTCCTCCTCCCCATGCATGAACCGTAACAATCCCTTCCATTTGGACACTGAAAATAAAAACATCCCGAAAATCAAAGTGATGCCATACTGCGGCTTCTATCAAGAAATCAATCAGCATAAATATCCATACAGGAATACATATCTTAACAACTCGTTTTTGAAACCAGCGTTTCCAGTTCTCTATTTTTTTATTCCCATATAAATAGCCGGAGATAAAAACAAAAATCAATACCCCCGAATTCATCACCTGCAAAATAAGATTTCTAAGGGGAAATTGTAAATGCAATATGATATGATCGCACAAAATCATCGTCATTGCCATAATTCTAATTAACGAAATCGAAAGATTTTTTTTCATTGAATTATCCTTTCCAAATCTTATAACCCTTTATCAAACATCCCGGCTTCTGTCCGGACTTCCTTGCAGAATTCATCATAATTCCTAATATATTCCATACCATCATAATAAGTGTCTGCAAGGCAGAGAAGCACACAGTCATCACTGAAATCATACATTTCTCTCCATACCATTGGCGGAAGATAAATTCCCTGCGTTGGTTGATCTAAGCAAAATGTTTTTTGATTTCCTTTTCCATCCATGACTCTGATTTTACTTCTCCCCATTAAATTTATTAAAACAAATTGCGATTTCTTATTGGCATGCTGACCACGTACAACATTTTCCTCAGAGTCATATATATAAAAAATTCTTTTGATATCAAATGGAATATTTTTTCCGTATTCTATTGCAATCAATTCATCTTCACTTTTCCCGCATTTCGTAAAATCAATCAGCTGTACTTTGTCGATATTATTTTGTTGCACTTTGTCAATGTTATTTTCCATTGTATTTTCACCTTTATTGATACTTAATATGATTATGGCGTAAAAATTTTTCTTTGGAAATTTCCATCTCGTATTCATGTTTTCCATCCGGAAATACTTTTTCTGTTACAGGTTCAAATCCAATCTCCCGGTATATTTTGAGAGCAGAATAATTTCCTTGAAAACAATGTAAAACAACATTTGATAACCCTAGCGTATGAAAGGCAATTCCTAATACCGCCTGCGCCGCATGATATCCAATTTTTTTCCCATGCGCTTTTCGATACCCAATCAAAAATTTACCAAATTCTGCAGTATCATTTTGAAAATCATATAAGGAAACACTTCCTACCATCCGCTTATGGTTGGTACAATCTAAAATAGCAAATGTTATTTCATCTGGATTTTTCAGATAACCCTCAAACCATTGCTTCTGTTTTTTTCGTGTAATATACCCTATTTCAGACAAATATTTTGTATTTTTTTTTGCATTCCGCCACTTCCGAAGATATCTGATATCCGTTTTAAGCAACGGCCTGAGCATAACATTTTGTTGACTTGCATAATAATGATGTTCCATTTTTATCCCTTTTTCTATCAGGCTTCATGCCTTGATTTGTTTCATCACCTGTATTGTTTCTACTACATATATACCAAACTATCGGATGGTTTCGTTCATACCATATTGTGCAGATCCATATCATTCTTACTCCCCCCCTAAGAATTGATTATTCTCATGTATATAACGCAAAAAATCATTATAATTTCTGATATAATCGTCCTCACTATACACTTCTGAAGCTAAAACCAGCAATACAGCATCCGGAGAAAAATCATAAATTTCTCTCCACATCACTTCCGGAATATACAACCCTTCGCAGGGGTTATCAAGCATCATGATTTGTTGTTCTTTGCCGTCATCTAAAAGAATTTTACATTTTCCATGAACACAGATAATCATTTGTTTTACTTTTTTATGCGCATGCTTTCCCCGCCTGACGCTCTGCTTTGTTCCGTAAATATAATACACCCTTTTTATTTCAAACGGTATATCATTCCATTGTTCTAAGGCGACTAACTTTCCTCTTTCATCCCCATGTGGTTTAAAAAAATATTTTTTGATTTCCATAGTATTTCTCATCTTTTCTTTCTGAATTATTCTATTTGGTTCTATTTTTCAGTGGATATCATCTCCATGATTCTTTGCAACTCAGCACTCAAAATGGTTGATTTTATCTACGATATATGATATTTCCTCATCCTGCATTCCGTAATATAAAGGAATACTTAATTCTGTTGCACTGATTTCCTCTGCATTAGGATATTCTCCCTGAAAGATATTCCATTCTTTATATGCTTCCTGCATATGAATCGGTATCGGATAATGCTTATTGGTACCAATTCCATAATCGTTTAAATACGCTTCCAACTGTTTTCTTTTTTTACTCCTTATCGCAAATACATGCCAGACATGCTCTACAGATTTAATACATACCGGCAAAACAACTTGCGGATTTTTTATTTCCCTGCAATATCTTTCCGCAATTCTTTTCCGCTCTGTGTTGATTCGATCAAGATGAGGCAACTTGGCACTCAGAAACGCCGCCTGCAATTCATCCAGCCTTGAGTTGTAGCCTTTATAAATATTGTGATATTTATAATCACTTCCGTAATTTCCTAACGCGCGTATTTTATCGGCTAAAATTTTGTCGTTTGTAACAACTGCGCCTCCATCACCAAGTGCTCCCAGATTTTTCCCCGGATAAAAACTAAATGCCGCCGCATCCCCGAAAGTTCCCACTCTCTTTCCTTTATATAATGCTCCATGCGCCTGAGCGCAATCCTCGACCACATAAAGATGATGCCTTTTTGCAATATTCATAATAGGATCCATATCGCACGGTTGTCCATATAAATGAACGGGCATAATCACTTTTGTTTTTTGTGTTATTTTTTCTTCAATTTTTTGTGAATCAATATTGTAGGTACCAAGATCCGGTTCTACTAAAACCGGTGTTGCGCCAGTATTGCTCACTGCAAGCACCGTTGCAATATAGGTGTTAGACGGAACAATCACTTCGTCTCCTTCATGAATCCCCAAAGCTTTTAAAGCTAAAAATAATCCATCCAGTCCATTACCGCAGCCCACACAATGATGCGTACCAATATACTGCGCAAACAGTGCTTCAAACTGCTGATTCTCACGTCCGGAAATATATTGGCTGGCAGCAAACACCCTGTGAAACGCTTCTTTTAATTCATTTTCTAATTCTCTTTCTATAAGTTTTAATGTGACAAATGGAATGTTCATTTTCCGCTCTCCTGTTTCTTTGTAACAATTTTTACGCTGCATCCACTGCGTTCTCATAGGAACCGTCTTACTATCCTATAAGATGAAATCAAATCTTTTTATAAAGATAATAGGTATATTCTTTTCCTTCTTCAAGCGCATTTTTTTGACATACATATCGGTAAAGATCATCTTTTACATTAAACTGACTCAATTTTTGATCTCTTGTAATGACGAAATCGGCTATCCCCTGAGATACATAAGAATCCTGCTCTTCTCTCATTTCAGTCAAATTCATATTCATAACAAAATAATACCGGCAATCCGGTACAAGGTTTGTTGTCAAGAAAAATCCTCTGTCCATGCAATTATAATTGATGATTTTTGCGTCTCTGATTTTATTGATTTCTTTTGCAAATCTGTATTGTGCATAGTCATCTTTTTGCATCTTGATATATTTCGTATTCGGACTGAGAAAGTATCCTCCTGCAATACTCAATATCATTTCTATCATCAGAAGAATCATTACGAGTCTGCTATCCAATCTGTAAAAAACTTTCTGCAGTATCACAATAACCGCAACGCCCCCCCCTGTCACTGCAAAAGGAGCAAAAACTAAACCATAATAGTCCCATACCTTTCCACCCATGTACATTGTAATTGCTAAGATAATAAATGACAAGAATAGACATAAAAATTCCTGTCGCTTTTTCAGCAGAAAGTACAAAAAACTAATTTCAATCAATATGGAAAAAAACAGATTTATCTTTAGTGTCATCCAAACTGCCCGGAGAATCCATATACATCTGTCCAATAATGACATTCTTGCAGGATAAATAAAGAAATTGTCTCTGATATATACTTTAAATAATTCATCCAATGCTCCATGCCTTATAAAGTAAAAACATACCATCCCTGTAATAATAAGAACCCCCACAAGAAACCATAGAGCCGCCAAACAAATTTCCTGATATTTTTTCATTCGGACATATCGATAAATCACAAAAATAACCAATCCGATATATAACCCTAAAATAGTATACTTAATCCATAAAACACAGGCTGCACAAATTCCGTTAAGTATCAATTCCCTTTTTGTCAGCAATCGGTTTTCCTTTACAGAACCAAGTACACTGAATAATGAATATCCTAAAAATCCAAGGCATAATTCTTCTGCGCTTCCTCCCATTCCGAAAGCTCTCGACACAAGCAGTGACATTATCAGAAATGGAATAATCGCATAGAGAACAACACGACTTTGCTCAAATAACCGTATATATTTCATACCAAAATAGACACAACTGCCAATACTAATCACTTCCAATATATAAACGCCAATCATGGAAGTAGCAGAAATATGTGACGCCAAATTAAATATGAAAAAAATCAGCGGTCCTTTTTGATCAATCAAATCTACATATAATACTTTTCCTCTGGAAAGCGATTTTCCTATTGTAAAATATATATTGACATCTGACCAATCATTGATTTGATACAAAAAAGAGCATTTTGAGCAGACTGCCAGAAGAATTGCAGTGACTGAAAATATAAACAACACGAGATGAATATTTTCTTTTAATCTGTATTCTGATTTGAATTGATACATATTGACTCCCTTTTTGCCCTTTCCAGAATTTTTTTTAGAAATTCCAAATCAAATGCCGGCATTGTTTCTCTTTTTAATAATTTAAAATGTATTTTATTGTATATGCTTCTGTCTAATCCATAAATTTTCGACTTAATTTTATTTTCCTTCTTTCTACCACTATCTTTATCTAAATCTAATTTGAGTAATTTATTTGCACGTTTTATTAGCAAATCTCTTTTATACTCCTGACAAAGGAGATTCCAAAAAGCTTTTTCATCTTTATTTAACTCCAATATCCAAGCGTCGCCCCCCCCTGTTGACACTCCGTTTCCATATTCGTAATAAATAACATATTCATCCATAAAATAAATTCCCTTATTATCCAATACGGGGTAAATACTACTTAGGTCTTCACAATATTTCACAGCATGTCTTATTCTTTTCAGACAGTGCAAATAATACGCACGATCCCACGAATAAGTTGCACCACATAGCAAATCCCTATATATCAGCAAATGTCTTTTCATTCTGCGAATTTGATGCTTCCGATATGGCTGTAAAAAAACAGGACGCTGTCGGTCAATAATGTTTAGTTTTTCTTCACAATAATTATAAGAAACTGCCCGTCCAAAAGAACAGTGTGCATGATTTAGTTCCATAAATGATGCAATTTTAAATAACATATCTTTAGAATACATCAAGTCTCCTGGCGAAGTGACATGTACATACCTTCCCTTTGCGTTCTCTATTCCCAGTATTGAGTTTTCCACCGTTCCTCTGTTTGTTTCATTTTTTACAAGACTGTAATTTTTAAAATTTCTTTTTTCCATATAATTTTTAATTTCAGGAAAATAATCCGTTTTAGAGCCATCATCAGCAATCACTACATCAAAATCAATTCCTTCCTGAACGACGATAGATTCCAATGTCCTCAGCATAGCTTCTAAATCCGGCTCGTATTGTATCACTACAACCGATACTTTAAATTTGCGTCCTTGAGATTCATTTTCCTTAAAATATTCTTTCATAATATGCCTGCTCTCCCATTACCTATTGCCTGATAAATTTTTCTTACGAACAAATATACATAGTGCTGTATTAGAAATTTAACATAGCCAAAATAATTTCCATTTTCCAGTTCCATCTGCCAATAATATTTCCACGAAGGATTCACGTATTTGTAAAACCACGGCTTGTCAGCACCCACATAATGTATGATTACTGTATTCTTTTCCAACAATGCTTTTTTCGTTTTATTGACTTTCTCCACTGTCAGCATTAAATGATTATATTTTTTTGGATCCACATATCGAACCTTTCCATAATAGACTATATTCAGGACATCCTGATCCAGAAATTTCAGTGGTTTCCTATTCTCCGTAAGAAATCTTAAAACTTCCTCTTCTTTTTTGTCCGCTCTGATTTTCCTTAAATTAAACAGAATCATACCTGCATTAAAATATTTCGTCTGTTGATTTGGTGTTTTATGAAACTCCGTCAAATGATTTCCGCCAACCAGCATGTCTTCACAAGCAATCAGATAATTGTCTTGAAAATCCATATGATATAATGCGCTGCAATCCCCTTTGATAATCATATCCGCATCAAGCCACAATACTCTTTCTACAGTGTCCGGCAACAGTTTCCCCGCCAACAACCTGAAATATGTTTCATGCGTCAGATATTCGAGTACCGGAAGTTGTCTTACCCATTCAGCATCAACCCTGATTGAAATTAATTCTATAGAACACTTATCTTTTAGAAAGAATTGAAACTCTCTTAAAGCGTTTTCTGAAATATCAGAATACAGCAAATAGACTCTGAGTTTCTCCCCCCCCTTAGAGAAATTATGCTTGCTGAATGAATACAACATCATTTCCGCCTGCCTCACATAATTTTCATTAATGGCAATCAGTACATTCATTTTCAAATTTTCCTTTCTCATTTTTACAGCCTTTAATGATTGCTTCATTTTTCCGGAAAAACATTCCAAATCACTTAATACAGATTTTTAAGCCATTGAAATTTCTTTTTTTCTGAAACTTTGACAATCATAAAAGCAAGAGTTACCGTAACTAAAATCAGCACGAGATAATGTAACAATGGATTACTCCAAAGCGGAATATGCAGTATTGAGTTAAAAAAGAATAACAGATAAAAATCTACCAACATATGTAATCCATAAATCAAAACCGACATCTTTCTTAACAGCAATCCGATATTCTTCCATTTGAGTGACATATGAAACGACGCTACGGTTGGAAAAAGGACAACCATCAGAAACGGCATTGTCAAAAGCATTGCGTGTTCCCCTTTCAATGCCCATTGCCTTGTAAATATCCCCTCTACACTCACAACAACCAGCAGTAACAAAATCACGCCAAGTCCAAATCTGCTGTTTAACTGTCTTGCATATTGATTCATATAGTATCCTAAAGCGACAAAAAACAACCCAAATAAAAAGGCGTTCTCCATGGTACCGAAAAACTGATAAAGGAACTGTAGTATCCTTCCCAAAACCGGCTTTGGCAATGATATTTTATAATATGCCTGTCCTAATACTCCCACTACATACGCTCCAAATGACATCCCTAAGACCTGCCATGCACGCATTTTCAGTCGACTCACGAGCAGGTAAAGCATCAAAACTGCTATCATTAAGGCGATAAAATACCAAAGTACCACATTAATTCCAATCGAAAGGAATTGTCTCATAAGGTATTGCCATGTTGGCATACCTTGCTTCAACCATCCATATAGCGTTTCCGGCAAATATAAAATTGTATAGAAAAGATAAAGTCGAAACAGTCTCCCAATGTATATTGCTATCTTTTTCCCACTGTTTATCTTCGATGCTGTAAAATAACCTGAGGCCATAAAGAAAAACGGAACCGCAATACGACAAAACACTTGGCTCGTCCAGAAATCCAGATCTGAATTTACTATAATCAATGCTTTCACGTGGATATTCACCACAAGAAGAGAACAGAAAAACTTAAAAAAATCTATTCCTATATATTCTTTTTTTTCTGAAAGTTTTCTATCGGATATAATATTTTCATGAAATCCCATTTTCTTTCTCCTTCTTCGTTTACTTTAGCTGTCCAGCATCTTTGAGAGCCAATTCTCATATGTATAATTCTGCTTAATTTTATCAGGAACATTGATTACCTCTGTATTCATAAACTCTTCTAATCTCTCTAAAGAATCCATTCCCAGAATAAAAATATTATTTTTATTATAGAAATCATATTTTACCAATTCTTGATTGTCTGTTATCAACTTTTTTCCGTAGAAAAGAGCCTCTAATGTCCTGATAGTAGGCCCTGTCTGTCCCTCTTTCATAATTTCAAGAATACAAGATGAATTGTTAATATGCGAAATCACATCTCCATATTCCATAAATTGTTTCAGTCGGTTAATCTGACAGTTCTTTGGATATGAGTCCTGCATACTAAAAATATGAAAATCGCAAAGTATATTTTTTTCCACTAACATATTATAAATATCTAATATCTTTTTTGATCGTCCTTTGTCTAATCCAACGAAAAAAACCTGTTTCTTAACATTTTTTGATTTTTCCTGCTGCAAATCAAAATAAAATTGTCCTCCATACTGCCAACCATATTTTGTGCAAAGAACTTTGTCAAAGCAGAATATACCCCCCCATTTTTGGAAATCAGCCATATCGTAGTCCTGTGTATTCCAGTTGTATAAAATAATAGTTGCTTTGGAATTTTTCTTATGAATTCTTCTTAATAACTGCGGAGTGGCCCGGTAGTCAAAAACAATCACATGACTGTATTCACAAATATGCCTTTTCCATGATCCAAACAAGATACTATAAACTGGGAAAAAATAGTCCAGTCTTCTTAAAATGCTATGATAAATTTCCTTAATGTATTTTGATTCTTTGAAAATTGGCATAACATCAACATTTTTTCTTCGCATATTTTTACTATAAAATTTTTCAAAATCATTTTCCTCATTTTTTAAGATTAAGATTTTTTTCATAAACGTGATTTCCTCTGAATATTTTATGATTTCTCTTCCATATCCTATTTTCTTTTTAACAATTTCATTGTTTCTGTCTGATAAATTTCACTGTATCTTTGATAAATCACATCATCAAAAACATTTTCTCCCCCCCCATTCGGTACAACAATATACTTTGCTTTTCCTGAAGAAAAGAACATTCTCAGTTCATTTCTCATTTTCGGATTCGCTTTGCTTTGCCAATCCTGCAGTCCGAAATATTTAAAACATGGCTTCACATCTGATGCCAGATAAAAATGGGTATCTACATTATATGCTATGATTTCATCTCTGTCCTTTTCCGGTATCTGTTCCATAATCCGGTCTGTTTCTTTATTAAACTCAATCGCACTGGTGCTAGTATGCCCCTTGTAAGCGTCCTGATAAATTCTAACAGACTTAAACGCAAGCAATAACATGCATGCCGCCAACATTAAAATAACCAGTTTTCTGATTTTTTCACATTCCAGAATATCTCTTATCTGCCCGATTGCTACTACAAGAATTGGAATGTAGGCAATCAAATAATGTGTGTACATTAAACCCGATAATTGGAAAATAATACAACAAATGCCGGTAAAAATAACTGTGTAGGAAATCCACCTTTCTTTCTTACTGGAAACAACATGCATAATTCCAACAAACACTGCCGCAAAAAACAGATATAAAAAATATGCAATTTCCTTCAAATAACTGATAATATCATAAGTCTCCATTCCGGCAGTTGCATACATTACATTATAAATAATCGTACCATAAAGCATATCTTCAAACGCATCTATGCGTAAAAACCAGATTATAAAAGGAAGACAGGAAATCCCCAGACCTATCAAAAAGAAGCAGATATTGGCAAATATGTTTTTCCATTTTCTTTTACTTATCAACAGAATAAAACCTACAAACATCGTACAGCAAAGTACCAGTGCATTCGTTACTCTGGTCAACAGACAAATTGCAAAGGTGATTCCGTAAAAAAAGGCGTACCACTTATTATGGTTCATTTTCTCATGGTTTTTAAAAAACTTGACAGCAAAATATTCGCTCCACATCAAAAAAGGAAGACAATAGGATTCGGTTAATCCCCCTACACCAAACAAACTGAAAATAAACAGACATAAAATCAAAAGAATCATTACTGTCCTACGATTATAAAACAGTCTTAATATTTTATAGATTCCACCCAACGTGGCTGCAACAATCAGAACGCTTACAAAAAATGAACTCATCTTGTTATTTGGGAAAAGGTGAATGAAATAGTTAACTAGTATCGTAACCGGCCCCTTGTGATCAAAAAATTCTTTATACGGAATCATTCCTTTTGTCATGAATAATCCTAAACACGAAAAAATGTCTCCGTCTCCTCCATATCCGCCTCTCTCGCTAAACAATGAAAGCCATTTAAAATGGCTTAAATTATATATCAGTGACAACAAAAAAATAAATATTACTCTTCCTGTTCTACTTTTTAAAACACATTTTAAAGACATTTTTTTCATGATTCGTTTCTTTCTCTCTTTCTCTCATAAGATTTTTGTTTTCATCCCCATAAGAATTTATAAATTTATATATCCCGTGTGTCAAACAGCACCTTTGTGGGAGCATGCGTTCTTCTTTCTTCTATTGGTGGCAGTTTCATATAATCTCCATAAATACGGGACAATATCAGCCGGCTCTGCCGGGGTGCGTAATATTTTCTATTTTCAAAATCAACTAATACCGGTTCTTTATAATATTCTTTTGGTTCCGTTTCTTTCACATAACCATAGAAGCCTCCATAATTAATATAATAATCCCCCTTTCGGCAAGATGACGCCAAAAAGTCTCTGATTGCTGCAATCTTCCTATAAGACAATGGTTTTAACATCCATTCAAGAATTGCGTTTCGTCTGGATGGACTATCCAGGTGGAAAACTCTTTTGAAAATAATATACTGTATTTCCCGAATAAGTTTCCCACGAAAGTGATATATAAATCCACTATCCTTTTTAGAATAATGCAAGGGAAATATATCAATAAATATTCCTTTCATCTTTGTTTCCGTCATATCTGTCGGTTCATCAAATAACGTATTCTTTTTTCGTACTTTTGCAAATGGAAGATAATAATTCGAATCTGTTGATGTATGATGTAGCATATATTGCCCCCCCCAATGCTCCATTTTGGCATAAGTGAAGAAATTTCCGATAATCATTGACAGGCATCTGTATATCAATATCATCATCCCATGGGATAAACCCCTGATGTCTAACTGAACCAAGCAACGTTCCTCCACAGATATAGTATTTTAAACTATTTTCTACACAAATGCGGTGAACTTCATCAAGTATTTCCATCTCTACTTCCCATAACTTTTTTAATACTTCTTCTTCCATAAGATTTCTCTCCTAATTGATGTGCTGACTTACTGATTTCTGATTCATTTCATCATCCACAATTCTTAGTATATTCTTTAGTTCGCTTAAATCTGGTTCCGGATTCTCTTTTTCTTTTTGAATTTTCAAACCGATTTTACTATATAAAATCCTGTCCACTCCCCAAAGTCTTGCTCTTAGCTTATTCCATTTTCCTTTGTCATAACCTGCTTGGATCAATTTGTTAGCTCGTCTCACTGTCAAATCCGATGAAAATTCTTTCTGAAGTAATGCAAAAAAACTCAAATCGTCCTGATGTATTTTTTCTATCCAAGTAAAATCCCCCCTTGTTGATATTCCGCTTCCAAATTCATAGCAAAGAACATACTCATCCATAAACAATATCTTTTTTCTGTCCATGACAGGATATATCCCACTCAAATCTTCCGAATAAATTATATTTCCTAACATTTTGTTCAAACATTTCAAATAATATTCTCTATTCCATGAATAAACTGCCCCCAATATGCGATCCTGATATATCATTAGGTGTCTTTTCAATTGATTCCAGCGGTTTTTATTTTTGTAATATGGGCGATATGAATACGGATTTGATTTATGATAAGTTTTCAGTTCATGATCTGCATAACTATAATATACAGCTCTTCCAAAAGAAAAATATGCCTCCTCATCCTGCATAGCATCTGCTATCCGCAATAATGTGTCGCGAGAATATAATAAATCTCCCGGAGAAATCACATGAACATATTTGCCTTTGGCATGTTCAACTCCTAAGATGGAATTTGCTACTGTTCCTCCATTTGTCTTATTTTTTACCAAACAATAATTTGTAAAATGTCTTTTTTCAAAATATTCCTGAATTTCCGTAAAGTAATCCCTTTCTGACGCATCATCGGAAATCACCACATCAAACTCTATTCCTCTCTGCATAATAATAGACTCTAGTGTTCTCAACATCGCATCTAACTTTTGATTATATTGTAATACTACTACAGAAATTTTGCATTCTTCCATAACATCCTCCAAAGAAATTTAAGTATTTTATTTTTTCCTTTTCTTCTTTATTGCAGTTATCACAGCCGCTCTCTCATTTTTGTTTGTTGTGATGAAGAGACACAGGATTCCTCCTATCGCTGCTGTAATTCCTGCTGCAATAATCAACGTAATCCAACTGTTTACTGTAATTCCTCTGCTTACTATTTTACCTATAATACAAACAACAATCAAATTAAGCACGCAATTAAACGCTTCTGGGAAAAATGTCCACCACTTTTGCCCAATAATTCTTGCTCCAACCGGAAGATGAAATACCAGTGAAAGGCAGATAGAACACAATGTACTGACTCCCGCTACTGCATACACGCCAAGATTTGTAACTCTTACAGTCAGATATGTTAATGAAAATGATACAACTCCAAATACAATCATTGCCTTGGAACTAGTTCGCACTTTATTTGTTACACCAAATAAATAATAAATGGATTGCAGAGGTCCAGACAAACAGGTATTAATCACAGTTAAAATAGACAGTATCTGCAACATCTTCGCGTTCTGCCCCGGAACCCACAATGCAAAAAAACTGCTTCCGAAGACAATCAGTATTGCATTTGGAATAGAAGATGTAATACTATTTACTTTCATAGATAATTTTACTGTTCGCACCACTTCTTCTATTTCACCCTTTGCATAACTGATTAAAATCTGTGGGCAGAATACATCCGCTACTGCAGTGATAAAAGTGACTATAAAATTCGGCACTGTTTTTGCGATAGATAAAATGCCCATGTGACTTGAATCAATTAACAAGTTTGTCACCAATAAATCTAATCCCGATTCCAAAATCTGACTTAACCTGGTAATTGATGTCCAAATTCCCGACATAACAATTTCTTTAATGGAATAAAAGTCAAAATATTTTTTACTAATATGCAACTGTGGCAGCAGTTTTTTGGTAAACTGAATATGCTTCCAATATGTATATATGGTACATACGACACTCGCCAGCCCGATAAACCATAATTTTGGTCCAAAAACAAAAAATAATCCACCTAACAGCACTGCACGTAATAAATCAGAAATAATTTTAACCCTTGAGGAAAGATCCAACCGGTTTTTCAGATATGCCGCATTTCCAAAAGTTCCCAAAATAATACTTAAATAAAAATTCAGGAAAATAAATCCCCATAAAAGCTGTACTGTCGGCACCAGATTTTTTGAAATATCAACAATATTTTCCAGAAATGCGATAACAAAGATGGATGGCAACAATAAAATCAGAGACATTGCAACATTTGCAAAGACTACAGAAGTAAATGTTTTATTAAATCCTTCTTCATCATTACTATAAAGTTTCATTGCCAGAAATCTTCCGGTCATGGAAGTTAAGGCGATTGTCATAATTTGTGCATATCCGACAAAATTATTTCCCAGACTGACAAAACCATAAGCCTCTTCTCCCACATTATTGACAATATAAGGGGTCACAAAAAAACTGACTCCCATGGAAACCGCAAAAGACAACAGTTGTGCGAACATATTAATTGCAAATTGTTTTTTATTTTTCATGTTAATCTCCAGTAACTATTTTTTTAATAATCTTTTCTTTTTTATTGTAGTATAATGAGCCCTTCGGAACATTTCCTTTGACTACGCTGCCGGCTGCAATGATACAATTATCACCGATGGTAGTTCCTTTTAAAATGGTTACATTGGCTCCAATCCAAACATTATTTCCTATCACAATTTTATCTGTCGTGAATTGATCCCATCGCTGTTTTCCCTCAGGCTTAAAAACATGATCATGGTCAAAAATACATACATTCGGCCCAATATCTGTATCATGACCAATCACAATATGTTCTAAACCCACAATCATACCATTTCTTCCAACATAAGTCGCAGGGCCGATTTCAATCCTTCCCCTTAAAGCATCGATTTGTACATTCTCCATTAACTTTACATATTCATTTAAACAGACATTTCCACCTTCTCTGGAAATGATTTTCGTATTTTGTTGTATCGTTACCATTCCGTTGATTTGCACCCCCCCCCGGGTGACGGTAAAGATTTTTTTCCCTCTTCCCTTAAGAAAATTGACGCCTTTATACTCAGTGTTCGTTCCAATGCTATAATACTTCTGTCTCAATTTATGATATATTTTTTTCATCATGTTCGAGAACCTCCATAATTGCTTTCATTCTTTCATCATATGAAATAATTTTTTGTCTATGTAATATTTTATCTTGATAATATTTTTGAAGTTCTCTGTTCTGTAGCACTTTTTGAATGCCTTCACATATTGCTTCTACACTGCAGTCTATCACAATTCCAAATTCTGACTTTTCTCCAAGCAATTCCGGCACTCCCGAACAATTTGTCGCAATAATCGGTTTTCCCAACACTGCTGCCTCCTGACTTACCAGAGAATATCCTTCATATCTCGAAGTAGACAAAAACCAATCGGCCATCTTTAAATATTTATACGGGTTTTCCTTGCTTCCTGGAATATATATATTTTGTATTGATTTTTCTTTGATAATCTTCCGGTATTTTTCCAGTTCCGGCCCTTCTCCTAAAATCAGAACCTCAAATTGATTTTCATATTGTTTTAATCTATCGACAGCTTCAATTAATAAATCATACCCCTTTTGATAATGCATTCTACCAATAGTGACGAAAAGAATCCTATGAGCTTTTTTTTCAAAATCCTCCACCGGTTCCTCTGCTTTTTTTAAAATTCTATTTTTGTCAATTGGATTATACCGAACGACAAGATTACCTGTATCTCCAACAATGTGGCATACGCTTTTCCTGACTTTTTCAGAAACGCAGATAATCTTTCTGTATTTCATCATACATTTGAATTCCTGCTCCGGAGTTCTATAAATCCATTTTGTCCAGTGCATTCCCTCAAAATCGACATGTATCCATCCCACTTTATTCTTGCAGGTAATAATTCTTGATAAAAACAACATGCTGGCGCCTTCCTTGATGGCGATTACTAAATCAAAAAAAGACAAATTGAATTTTATCAAATAAAAGAGACTACTTATTTTAAATCTTATTCTTTCTATATGCCGTACAATGCGGTTACTATTTCCGCCCGGATTTCCAGATATCCAACAATAATGTATTTTATCAGAATACAATTCCTTAAATTTCTTATCTTTATAAAGTGTCGCAACTGTAATTTTATAACCTTTATTTTCCAATTGCTCTACGACATCATGTAAAACTCTTTCCACACCTCCGCCGTGCAAAGTATTATTCATAACCAATACTTTTTTCATAACTGCTCCTATAAACATTCATTTCCGTTTTTTTACAACTACTCGCTCTTCACACTTATTTTTTTCACTGTCTTTCTTCAATTTAATATAAATTTTTAAACTACGAATCTGTTCTTTCCACGAAAACAAAATCTGCTCATAACCTTTTTCTTTCATCGTATTAAAACTAGCGTGATGATTATGAATTACTTTCACTGCCGGATTGTATAACATCAGATATTTATTTTCTCTACAATATTCGTACAAAATATATTCTTCATTATAAAGGAAAGTTTCCGGGTAAAAAATCCAGTCCATCTTTTCTGTAAACTTCTTCGAAGCAATAATACAACATCCGTGCAGAACAATATTTTTCTCTGGTTTCTCCCCCCCCTTTTTTGTCAAAAGACTCTGTTTGTTCAAAGAATATTCAGACTTATATTTTTTTAAATGAATTTCTGATAAAAACAATTTCACTCTCGTCTTGAAAAGTTGTCGTTTAAACCCTCTCAACCATTTTTTTGCCTCGATCAAACTGGGTGCTCTATCATTTAGCGGATTACTGTGAGTTGTTTCGGAAGAATTAAGTATATCCGGCCCCAACAAAGCAAAAGGTACTTCTTCGTATATCTGATAAAGTTTTTTTACAAAATCATTCTGAATAAATATAATATCACTGTTTACCAACACGATAAAATCTGCATTGTATTTTTCTTTTGCATATCTATATCCCACATTATTTCCTTTGGCAAACCCCAGATTTGTATCATTTAACACGATATCCACATCTGCATCCTTTTGATATCTTTCTGCTAATATATGTCCCGTATGATTAGGAGAAGCGTTATCTACCACTATTATTTTTTTCTCCGCTTCATCCATTGCTTTAATTGACTCGATACAGGTCTCAGTTTCATTGATTGCATTATAATGTAATATTACAAAACAAATTTTCATTTTTCTAATCTCTTTCTCTATTCTTTCTTGATTTTAAGAAAAAAAACAATGGCGCACAGATAATAAACAATCTATATTTTAATAACTGTTTTCGATATTGTCGAATCCATTTCTCTCGGTTTAAAATATCTTTAATCTTATTTTTAATTTGCTTTTGATAGACTTTTCCATACTTCAAACTGGAAAGTTTTTGATAATGTCCCGTAAGACGTTCCATCCATGCAAAACACGCTTTTTCTTTTAATTTATAGTAACCTTTTTCTTCAAAATAACGAACTCTACTTTCAAAAGCTTTAAGTTCATCCATTTTTTTTAAACTATAATTTTCCCTCACGATACTGTCTGTTCTTTGAAAATAATAAAGTAGTTTCTCATGTGTATATGAAACAGTATTTACCAAATCTAATATTCTGTGGAATATATAATTATCTTCAAAATTTACTCCCTCTGGGTAACGTATCGTATCAAAAATCCATCGCGAGTACAATTTATTCCATGCTTCTACCCAGTAAATTTGTTCAAAAGGTTCATGAAATAAATTTTCCATTGCTTCAAAACCCGTATGTACCTCGATGTTGGCATCCCCAACTGGATATAAGCGAAAACTTTCATCATAAATTTGTCTGTATCCACAAACTGCCATATCCGCCTTGGTAGATAATATTAGTTCATGTAATTTTTCATACATTTGAGGGTGGATATAATCATCAGAATCTACACATCCAATATATTTCCCTCCTGCAATGTCAATCCCACTGTTTCTTGCACCTGACAACCCCCTATTCGTCTGATGAATCACTTTAATTCTATAATCTATTTTCTTGTATTCATCGCATATGTCTCCACTCCGGTCTGTAGAACCATCATCAACCAAGATAATCTCAAGGTTTTTATAGGTTTGGTTTAAAATGGAATCTACACATCTCTTTAAATATCTTTCCACGTTATAAACCGGAACAATTACCGATATTAAATCATCCACTCTGATTTCTCCTACTTTTTATATGACTTAAATAATAGTTCTGCACTTCCGCTGCAACATTTTTTATATCAAATCCGGATTTAACAACTTCCTTTTTGCCTCCCTCTCTAATAAATCCATCCAATGTATTCTGCATCATCTGCGCCCACTGACTCGGTGAACTTTCCAATGATAGATACTTGATGTACTCTGTCACACCTATTTGCTGTGTGATGTGGTCTGACACAAAACATGGTAGCCCCGCAGCTTGTGCTTCCACCAATACGACCGGTAAGCCCTCATAAAATGAAGGAAGCAAAAATGCATCCATCGCCTGATACATCTCATAAACATTAGGGATTGTTCCCAAAAAAATAACGAAATCATCCAATTTTTTAGAATGAACATAATGTTTGATTTCCTGCTCTAAAATTCCACTTCCAACTACAAGCAATTTTGAATCTGGATTGCTTTTATAAAATTGTTCAAAAACGTCAATCATAAAAAAGGGATTTTTTTGAGTCCGTAGATTCCCAACGAATCCTATCAGTATTTCGTTTCCCAGTCCCATCGTTTCCCTGATTTTCTGACGAATCTGAGGATTGTAGTCGTACTGCTGTACATCAATACCATTTTTAATCCATAAATATTTTTTATTCGGGAACATAAAATCCGCTGCTATGTCTGAGCATGCGAAATATGCCGTTGGATATTTCGCAATTTGCTTTCGAACAATATAATTTCTAATCTTTTCTTTTATGCTTTTTTCTGCTTCAGCAGCACTGTTATGAGAATGTAAAATTCTAATTGGGATTCCGACCTTTTTTGCATCTTTTAATAATTTCGCATAAAGAAAATTCGCATGTACATGTACCCCAACAATTTCCGGATGGTCTTTTAAAAAATTTATAAAACAAGTTCTTGCTTTCTGATAATTTTCCCTTTGAGAATATAATATCCGAAAAACCCTGCCTCCCATCCGCTCAATTTCGTCTTCATAAACCAATCTTCCCAAATCATGATTTTCAAGAAAATCAAATTGTACCTTACGTCTGTCAATATTACGATATAAATTCATAATAAATGTTTCAATGCCGCCACGGCCTCCGAGTAATCCCCAGTGTAAAATTCTAATAGGCTTTTCCATATGAATTCCTCTGTTCTCCAAAAATAACTTACTTTCCCTGCTCAAAAATTATTTTTTTCGGTGTATGTGTTCTTCTTTCTTCTATTGGAGGTAATGTCATATAATCTCCAAACTCTGCTGTAAGCACCTTGTCCCATTCGCGTGGAACAAAAAAGTTTTCTCCCTCAAATTCCATAATATCCGGAACCCAACCTCCCCACCAATCAGCCGGGGTTGTCGATTTCATATAATCAAATTCACTCCCATAACTGGTCAAAAACTCTGCACTCTCTTTTTTCCCACACGAAGCAATCTTGTCTCTGATTTTGGCAATTGCCCTGACAGTTAAAGGTCTTGTGATACAAAATAACATTTTATTTCCAACAGACGCTGTTCTTAGATCTAATGCTCTTACCATCACCAGATGACTGAACGCCTTTACCAATTTCCCGCGTAGGTGAAAGAGAATCCCTCCCTTTTTCTTACAATAATCCATTGGATAAATATCAATGTAAATGCCCTTATTGCAGTTTTGATTTTGAAATGCCGGTTCATCAAACAATGTATTATTTTTTCTTACTTTTCCAAAGAACAAATGGTAGTTTGAATATGTACTGATATCCTGAAAGCTATAGTCTTCTCCAAGAACACCCTCCTTACACAATTTAGCAAACTCCTCATAGTCTTCTCTAGGCATAATAATGTCAATATCATCATCCCAAGGGATAAATCCTTTATGCCTGACTGCCCCAAGTAATGAGCCTGCCCACAGATAATAGGTTAATTGATGTTCTATACAAATCTTGTGAACTGTCTTTAATATTTCTAACTCTACATTATGTAATCTCGATAAAATTTCATTATCCACAACTACCTTCCTCCATCTGTCATCTGTATTGATATAATTTGCATAAAGCAGACTCAAAAGAAATCAATCTGCATTTCTTTTTATCAATTTATTGATAATCTTTTTTCTCCAAAAATCAATTTCACTTTTTATGATTTTTATTCTATGATTACTTTTATATTTTTTTCTTATTCTGTCAAAATTATCTCCGGTAACCGTATCCGTTTCCATTTCGACAAACACATTCGAAGCAATTTTAAATTTGGTAGCGTTTCTGTCTTTCAAACAATTTTTCATCTCTCTACTCTGAAAATGAATATACATATATTCATTCTCTGATAAAACACCAAACTTTTTCCTATAACGTTTCAACACACCTTTATCAAATACAAAAAAGTTGGGCATTTTCGATTCATATAAATAGTCTCCAGAAATCTTATCAAAATGTGTCAATCTGAAACCAACCGGCCTGCGCATCAAATTCGCAGAGTAATCGTCTTTTAACACGCGGTATCCATAAAAATCAAAAATTGTGTTTATATTATCTGGTAAATAAGTCTCATCAAAAGTGCAGCTTTTTTTCGTAGTATAGACTTTCCTATATAAAAATTGATTCTCTATCGGTTTCATAAAGATTCGATTGATTTCATCAGAATTCCTGTACAATGTACAATGTCCCAATACAAACAGTTTATCATAATTTTCCAGCAAATCTTCTGTAATAAAATGATTCAATTTTCCAAAAATCAAGTCACAATCACAGTGTCCCCAAAATTCAAATTCTGTAAGATATTCTTCAAATATCAGGCCGTATGCAGGTTTGTAATCACATAATTTATAAGGTTTTTCCAAAGAGATAATGAAATCAAATTTGCTCTGTACCATGGAGCGCATCCTATCAAACTGCATTTCTATTTTCTTTACATTTTCAGGATAATCATATTTACTATTATCATCAGTAAATATCAGCCAGTTAAAATCTTTGTTGTACGCACATGAATTCAAAAAAAATTGGAAGTTTTCCGGTAATTTTCCAAAATAAGGAATGATAAAACAACATTTTCTTTTTTTTCGGTTGACGTTCTGTACTGTTTGATTCATCATGATACATGCGCATCCTTTCTTACTCGGTCTTATGCTTCAATATTTTTTGCACCTTTAAATATATTTTTGAAAAATACAGAAATATAAAATATTTAAATTTAAAAGAAATTTTCAACTTTTTATGAAACAATACTTCTTTTCTATAGAATTTCATATCCCGTTTCCACTCTTGCTGTAATGAGAGTTCTTTCGCATCTGTTAAATTATAGTAAATGGAATATCGGCATATAATTTGAAACGCAAGTGCATCACTACTACGTTCCGGATAATTTTTGTCTACATATTTTTTTACCATATCGCTTACTTTAATTTTATCATAAGCATGTCCGTCTATTTCTTTTGATGTGCATATAGAATTTTCTCGGATACGATAATAATATAATGGGATATTATTAAAAAATAAATGATTTATTTTATTATATATCTTTGCATATACATAATAATCTTCGCTATTAATTCCTTCCGGGAACCTGACATCATTAAATATTTCTGCTTTGTAAAGTTTATCCCATACCCCACCACAAAAATCTTCTTTATGATAAAAATAACAATCTAACATTTGATTTCGATTGTACGATTTCACGCAGTTGATGTCATTTTTCTCCAAAATCTGGGAATCCCTTACAATAAATCTGGAACATCTGACAACATCAGCATCATACTGATGAAGTTGTTCCAACATAATCTTATACATATCTTTATGAATATAATCATCGCTATCCACAAAACTAATGTATTGTCCTGTGCATATATCCAGAGCGGCATTTCTTGCAGATGATAATCCTCCGTTATTTTTATGTATAACGCGAATTCTTTTGTCTCGACGTGCCCATTCATCACATATACGAGGACATTGATCCGGAGAACCGTCATCTACCAAAATAATTTCCAGAATTTTATAACTTTGATTTACCACGCTTTGGATACATTCATCCAACCATAATTCTACCGCATATATAGGAATTATAACTGAGATTAATTCATTCATCAATATTGTGCTCCCATAACTTTACTCATATCTACCTTGATTTATTTTGACACATTTATTCGAGATAGTTTCCCCGTCATCCAAAGTAAATTGGTCAATTTATATTTTAACAAAAATTTAATAATCCTGTTCCGGAAACCGATACATTTTACCTGTATTACACAGTTCTTTATTGTTGGATCGTTTACCAGTTTCCTAATAATTTTTTTCCTCTCCGAGTTTTTCAGGTTTGTATTTTCATTAAACATTTTATTAATATATGCGCTGACTTCATATATAAACATATTATCCAAGCCATTTTTTGCCTCAGGGAGCCATTGTTCCAAAATATTGTCAGCCGTTTTATATACTTTCTTAAATTGCTCTATTCTTTCGCGGTGAAACGTCTGACTCATACTTCCTTTATCCCTTAAAATATAATGGTACAGACATCTATCAAGTAAAACCACTTTCTTTGCTTCCGGATAAATTGCCAAATTAAAAACAAAATCCTCCGCCACATTAATTCCCTCAGGAAATCTAGCTTCTATTTTGTTAATAAATTCTTTTTTATATAATTTATTCCATACAGGATAGGTCATATAATTATGATCCAAATCCATATAAATTTCCTTGAACTCATCATTGCTGGTACAGACTTTAAGTGAATTTTTTCTCTCAACACTTTCCAACCGTCTCCCCTGATAAAAAGTATCGTTAACATAACTGTATATCACTAAATCCGGTTGATGTAAGCTGACGCTTTTTTTTAAATATTCTATCGTCGTTGGTTCCAGCATATCATCAGCATCCAGAAAAAGTATATAATCTCCTGATGCATATTCTAATCCAATATTTCTTGCGGCTGCCGGCCCGTTATTTTCACTATGTATTACTTTAATCCGCTGATCCTGCAGACTATATTGATTACATTTCACCCCACTGTCGTCTGTGGATCCATCATCCACTACAATTAATTCCCAATCTGAATCACTTTGTTGCAACACACTTCTTATACTGTTATCTAAATACTGCCCACAATTATATACCGGTATGATAATACTATACATGATTAACCTCTTTTATTTGCAATACCGTCTAAAAGCTGTTCCCACTGTCTGACAATTGCCTGCAGTTGGAATTTTTCAAGATCTTTTGTCGCCTGTTCAGAAAAAATTATTCTCATGCTTTGATCTTGTATCAGTTTTTCTACCGCCTCTGTCATTTTTTGTATATTATTTTCTTCTATAAGATAACCATTATTTCCGTCTTCAATCAGTTCTTCAGGCCCTGTTTTACATCGAAAACTAATCAATGGAAGTCTGTATGGTTTCGTTTCAAGTAAAGTCATTGGCAATCCCTCATATCGTGATGTCATGACTAAGAAAGCAGCTTGTTCATAATATGGTTCTACATGATTTACATTTCCTTTTAGAATTAGCTGTTCCCGTAAGTGATATTCCTTAATTTTCTTTTCTAGAAACTCTCTTTCTTCTCCTTCTCCTAAGATTACCCATGTCCACTCTGGATGTTTTGGCAAAACTTTTTTGGCAATTTCAACCAATCGGTCGAAACCTTTTTGATACGTCAATCTCCCGACGCTGAGAATTAGGTTGGAATCTTTATGATAACAATGTTCTTTTCCATCCCAGATTATCGGATTATAAATGCATTGTATCGGGCATCTGAGATTGAGATTTTGTTGATAGTACCCTTTGTCCTCTTCTGTTAATGTTATAATAGCGTCTGCCCATCTCGCCGCCATTTTTCTGGAAAGTTTCCGATACGGTACAAATGGGTTCTGATAAAAGTTAAAATGTTCCCATGAAATCACCCTAATTTTTGTAAAAAATTTTGCCGGAAGTGAATATATATCTAGAATACCATCTATATCAATCAATACATCAACATTATCTCTTTTAATATGCCTAATCAACTTTCCTATAATTCCCACAATATGAACAATACCTCTATTAAGATGTTTGTATAGTTTATATGTACGAATTACTTGATCAATTTTATAAAAAGGGCTTTCATTGCGTTCCTCAAGACTAAGAACGGAAACATTATATTTTCTACTCCTACAGAGTTCATTCGCTATAATCACAGCAACTCTTTCAGTGCCTCCACCCCTTGTAATATCGCCTGAAAAAAAACATATATGAATCTTTTTATCTTCCATCTTTATTTCCTTCATATGGATTTTGTATATAAGCTTCCACAGCATTCTCACGATATTTTATCTGCGCAGGATTACCAATCACAATAGAATGACTTGGAACATCAAAATTAACATATGCATTTGGTGCTATCAGCACATCATCTCCTATACTTATTTTCCCCACAATAACTGCATTTGCTCCTATCCAAACACTATTTCCAATAGTTGGTGCTCCTTTTCTTTTACCCCGATTTTCCTGACCTATTGTTACTCCCGACTGAATATTTACATTTTTCCCTATTTTGGTCTCCTGATTAATAATAATAGTTCCCCGATGTCCCAAATATAGCCCTTCACCTATATCGACATCTGCATTAATCTGATAACCATATTTACAGGAAGCCCTAAGCAGCAAGTATTGAAAAAAAGCATATCTGATGTTTGCACTTCTTTTTTTATACCAGCCTGTTTTGCGATATAACTTTGTATAGCGATATGCAGCCTGTGTTAAATGTGTTCTAATTCTCGTTCTAATATCTGTCGAACCGTAATAACGATAGCAATCTGCCATAATGTATTTTTTCATGAGGTTTGAATCCTTCCTTTAACTTTATTCGACGAGGCAGTTCTCCAATTATCAGGATTAAACACCAAAATGTATAAAATTGGAAATGTAGCCGCCTCATGCCTCACAAATGAACCGAAATCCGGCTCAAAGAGCACAGAGCCCATAAAATAAGCAACAAAAATACTTAATGCAATAACCTGATTAAAACTCATTTTATACAATCGAAGTATCGCCTGAAATAAATAGTATATCAAGAAAATCTCAAACACCAAAAACGGAAGATAAAAAGCCCCACTCTTTAATAATTCTATAGGAAATGCCATTCGGATGCTGTTAATTACATAATTTTCCATAAATAACATAAGATTTCCGTTATGCTCTATTTTATCATCAATCATTGAATTTGCCTGCATAACATCTACTCCTGCTTTACAATTCATCACTCCCGCATAATCTCCATGCATAAAAGTTCGTGCAGTTGCTAAAAATATAAAGACAAGGGTATACAGCAAAAATATAATCATTATTACTTTTGCGACGCTTACTCTTTTCCTTTTTCTTCTGAGCCAGAATATTCCCATTATAATCGATAAAAAGAAAAAAGCTATTATAATATAATAATTCCTATAAAAAGTGGATTCCCAATACAAAATTGCAAAACACCCTGCAATTTTAATAAATTTGCTAATATTTAAATTGATAACAATATATAGCATAATAAATATTAATATTTGTATTGCATCTTTTCCAACATTAAATATATAAATATTTAAGATACCAGTGCACATGAGTGCAAAAAAAGTCTGTTTGATATCTAATCCTTTATTTCTGGTAAATAACAATATCAATAATATATTAAACAGGATTCCCAGTAAAATACTCCATTGTAGAAACGTAGTGCAATGAAATATATTAATTTTCCTGAAAAAGTCCGCTGCCACTTCATAAGAACCCGGCCACTTTCCAGAAAATTCAGGATCATTAATCATTCCCAAAATACGGTTATTATCATAGTAGTATTTAGCCGGTAGAAAAAAATGCTCAATTATTTTAGCAAATATTGCAATAAATCCCAGTAATGGAATAGTATAATATAAATTTTCTTTATAAATTTTCTTTTCGCTGTCCGCCATCTGTTTCTCTACCTTTCCAACCGCAACCCCAATATCGGAATTAAGCACTCAAATAATGTTTAAACATTAGCACCGAGCAATACAGTACAACTGATACATATAAAATAACTCTACACAGAGTTAGTCGCCTGTTTATCAAAACTTATTTTTTCATCATCATATTGATATGATAAACCATCACAAAAAAAGCAAAGACAAATTTCATGATGTCTATTTTGATATATCTCTCCTTTGTCTGCATCATTTTTTAATTCCTCTCCAGTAATTTGATTGTTTGTGCCTGATAAACTTCATGATAATCTTTTAAAATTTCATCCAAATATACGTTGCCCTCTGTTGTGCTAATCACAATATATTTTGCTGCTTTGGAATGGAAATAATCCAGTAATTCTTTTTTCATGGCATCAGAGCTTTTGCTTTGCCAATCCTGAAGCGTAAAATATTTGTGACAAGGGTCTATATCTGTAGCAATATAAAAGTACGAAAGAATATTATACCCGTAAACAGAATCTCTATCTTCTTTTGGTATTTGATTTGCGACTTCTAAAGCTTCTTTTGTATAAAGTTCAATCCCCTTACTGGTGTTTCCCCGATAACTATTGTAATAGTTTCTAATGGTCTTATAGGCAAGCAAAAGCAGACAGCCGGTCAAAACCACAATTAAAAAGGCTTTGATTTTTTGAACTTTGAACAAATCCTTTAATATGCCAATCGCAACAATTAAAATTGGGATATACGCTGTACAGTAATGTTCAAACATCAACCCGGAAAGATAAACGATGCAGCAGGAAAGAGAAGTAAAAATCACAGTATAAGAAACCCACAAATCTTTTTTTACAAAACGGGCATGTAAGATGCCTATCAGCCCTGCAACGATAACTAAATGCAGCCAATACACAATCCGTTTGAAATAATCTAACCATGTATAATGCACCATAATACTTGTCGCATACTTTACATTAAAAATAATCGTTCCGTAAAACATATCATACAGTGCCCCTTTTTGCAAAAAGTAAATGCAAAACGGGAGACAGACTAAAATCAATCCTGTCAAAAAGAATACAAGATTGATGACAAGATTTTTCCACTGTTTCTGCCGGATGAGTAAGATTATGCCCATTACAAGAACGCAGCACAATACCACTGCATTCCGCACAATAGTCAGAAAGCAGACTGCAAAAGTAATTCCATAGAAAAAGGAATACCATTTGTTATGAGGCTTTGTGGAACTATTTTTCATATAAGAGATGGCAAAGTACATACTCCACATCAGGAATGGGAGACAATAGGATTCTGTTAATTCTTCTGCCCCATACAACTTAAAAAGAACCATGCTGAACAATGTCAGAAGAACCCTTGCTTTTTGCTGATAGAATAGCCCTAAAATTTGATATACTCCGCCTAAAGAAAAGGTGACCAGCGTCACAGAGACAACCATTTTCCCCACCTGAAAATTAGGAAAACTCTGAATAAAACTATTGAGAAACATTGTGATTGGCCCTTTGTGGTCAAAAAAATCGATATAGGGAACTAATCCATGCTGCATAAACCGCCCCATGGCCAAAAAAATATCGCCGTCTCCCCCGACGCCTCCTCTATGAAAAAATACTACTGCCCATTTAAAACAGCTTAAATAATAAAAGAGGGACGTCAAAAATAAAAAAAGCGCTGTAAGACAAAATCTTTTTTTTGAGATGTTTCGATTCATGTTCCATTCCCTTCCCACTTTTTTACATTCCTGTTAAGAGCCGAATCCCCCCTTCCGACGCCAGCGGAATTTTCCTCGTTATTATACTATATTTCGCCTTTTATTACAAGAATATGCCCGGACTATTTTTTGATTTCCAGACGGGCTCTGATTTCTGAATAAAAATTTTTAATTCTTGGAACGAACCTTTAATTTCTGTCAAAAAATCTTTAATTTTCGGATTGATTTTTTGATTTTTTATAGTTCACATACAGATTGCTCAGGTAAAGCATACTCCATCGTTTTCTTTTCCTGATTGTTTGATAAATCAACCATGAAAAATCTGAAAGAAACGGCTTTCCCTTCTTCGCCGTATCAGAAATGGCATCTGCCAGCCCATGAAAGACATATTTCCGATCGGAGCGGTCCGTATAGTCGATATATTTTTGGAATTGTACCCAATAGTGCTGTAGTTTGATATTATATAAAGCCCCAATCGCGCTCTGACTTATGGGAATCTTTTCATAAAAAGAATCCACGTCCTGAAACATATCATAAATCTGAACGATTTCTCTTTTTCTCCTGCCTGTGAGTCCTGTTGAAAGTTTCCGATAACGGCATACCGTCCGGGAAGTCACATAAATACGTTTACATAATGCAAGATATTTTAAATAAAATCCCAAGTCTTCCGCATAAACATCCTTTGCAAATCTTAATTGATACTGATCAATGAGTTCTTTCAAAAAGAGTTTACTGTCCAGCAGGGGCAGAATCCACATCAAGTCTTTTAGATGTTCCGAAGCCTGATAGAGCCCTTCCATTCCATTGACTTCCTCGTCCTTGAGTTTCTCCCCCCCCCGGACTGATTGTCATATATTTTCCAATGACCAATTGAACATTGTGTTGACGGATCTCATTTGTCATAATTTCAATCTGATCTTTTTCCATCAAATCGTCACAGTCAAAAAAGAGAATGTACTCTCCCTGTGCATGGTTCAGACCTACATTCCTTGCGTGAGACACACCGTAATTCGTTCCATCCTCAGAAAAAAAGAGCCGCACTCTTGAATCTTTTTGTTCGTACTGTTTTAATATGTTCAGGCTTTCATCTGTGGAACCATCATCAATACAAATCAATTCAAAATCACGATATGTTTGATTTAATATGGAATCTAACGTAAATTTTAGATATCTTTCCGCATTGTAAACCGGTACAATCACACTAACCATAATTTACTTCCTTTCTTCCATTTCCAACTGCCGAATCCAATCCGCTGTTTTCCTGATACTTTCCTCAAAGTCAGCTTTGCATTCAAAGCCGGTATCCTGATAAAGAGCATCCAGATCAATTTCTGAATAATCTATGGTATGACTATCTTGATATTCTCCAAATTTCAATTCAACTCCCGGTGCAATTACATCCCTTATTTGGATAATCCACTCCTTGAAAGTCTGAAGTTTTCTATGTCCAATATAATATCCCTTTTGGTCTTTTCCCGATAATGCAATTGCTATAAATGCCTCTGCAATATCGTCAATATATACGAAATCATACAATTCATTTCCCTCCACCAATTTGGGAGAAATCTGATTCAACAGGCTGCGAATCACAACATATGTCAACTGTTTTGAATAATTTCCTTCTCCATAAGGCATAGGAACCAGCCCTGCACAATATTCTATTCCCATATTATATGCCAAAGTCCGGCAAATCACATCTGCTGCTGTCTTTGCCGTAGAATAAATACAGGTATATCGCGGTTCTTTGTTTTCACCTTTCAAAACCGGCTGCAGTTCAAACTCATTATAAGTTCCTGCCTGAATAAATTTTTTACAGCCAATCTGGCAGGCAGCCATAAATGCATCTGCAGCATGCCGGGCATTTTCCAACTGTAAGGTATAATTTTTGAGTGCTGACGTAAATCCGCCCTCCCATGCAAAATGAAAAAAAACATCTATTTCTGTATCTTTGATGAATTCTGCCAGAACAGGATATTTGCTGAAATCAGCACAGACAGGAATAAAATTATCATACATGGAAAACCGATTCATTTTCTCTACCTGAATATCAACTCCATAAACTATGACTTTCATTTCAAGCAGCTTTTTTGTAAGCGCACCTCCAATAAATCCTGCCGCGCCGGTGACAATTGCCTTTTTCATCCTATATACTCCTCATCAGTTATTTCATTTTTGGTGCACCTTTCATAAGTTCTTCTAAGCGCTGAGACTGTGCAATGATTGACCGATAATTTTTCGTCCTGCATTCATCTGATTGGATGCATTGGCAAAAAAAGTTGATTGATTTTGCAAACGAATCATCCGATGACAGGAATATGGTCTGTTCCTCATTGCCGGTTTTCAATTTTGCTTTTGTTTCCAAACCTGCAGGAGCAGTAAAGATTCTTCCGGTCATGAGATTTCCCTTACTTCCCCATATCTCCAAATCACATTTATAACTATTGTCCATGCCAAAGGCTAATTGCGCCGTTACTCCCTCGTTATTAACAACGGTCGCACTGCCATAAATATCAACCGAAAATTCATCTGTACCATTCAACTGTGAGCAGACAACTCTTGCGCTATCTCCCAATAATATCTGTGCAAGTTTTAACGTATATCCTCCACAGTCAAGCAATGCTCCGCCGCCCAACTCCGGATGATATCGAAAATCATTCGCTGCCCGTTTCGGAAATCCAAACGCAATCCTGTACAACCGGATATCTCCGATTGCCCCACTTTTAACAATACGATCAATCTCTTCCAACTGACTGTGAAAAATAAACATATAATTTTCATGTAAGGCCAGACCATTCTCATTTGCCAATTCCACTAATGCTTTCGTATGCTTCTCAGAAGTCGTGAACGGTTTTTCCAAAAATACATGTTTTCCGTTTTGTAATGCCTTTTTTGCCCACTGATAATGCAATGCCGGAGGTAACGGAATATATACCCCATCAATTTCATCAGACTCAAGGAGTGATTGATAACTGCAAAAGACCTTTCCGCCGTAAGTATCCTGAAATTTCTGCGCTTTTGCCAATTCACTTTTTATAACACTGTCGTCTGTTTTCTGCCCTTCTTTGAACCACTCCTCGGAATCGGCTGAAGCCACGCCCACGTATTCCACATCTTTTACCGTCTGCACCGCCGGCATAAAGCGTCTGTAAGCAATTTCCGAAGGGCAAAGTATTCCAATTCTGATTTTTTTCATTTTTACCACTCCAATACTGATAATAAATTTCTCAACTGAATATTTAAACAATTATTAACCTGTACCAACGTGTTTAATGTTTTGTAATCCACCCAGAAATACCCTTCCGGCAGAGTTTTCAATTCATCCGGAGCTATTTCTATCACAACATTTCGGTTCTGTTCACAGTAAAATCTCCCCCCCCTCTTCCGAAAGAAGCGTGTCAAACAAAATCCCCTTGCCCTCCTGCAGATGACAATCAAACAAACAATCAACAGAATCGTTTTCTTTTGAATGGATGTATTCCCTCTGAATGGATGGGCCGATTTCAATTTGATCCAAGCAGCCAACTTCTGAGATTGCCTTCACCAAAAACTTTTTCATCCCATGATCTACACAGGTAATCAATCCAAACGTCGCAATGCCTGTCGCTTCAAATAACGGCTGCGTCCATTTTTTTACTTCCCTTCCATCAATCTCAATATTGCAGAAAACCACCTTAAAGCTGTATGGATTTGTACAGACAAACTCGCCTTCTTTCATATGCCATGTTTTCAGAGAGTATAGCGGCACCAATCGATATTCTGCTTCATTGTACATTTTATAAGTATTGATATAGTTATAAATCTGTGGAATAACGTTGTTATTTTTTTCTCCCCGGATTGACTGCACGAGACTTTGATCACGAATCATGTCAAGATATTGCTGTTGGAGTTCATCGTTTTCTACATTGAAAAACGGAATACAAGACAATACTGTTCTAGTATCCATATTGACAAGATTATCGATTTTCATCAGGTTTTTGATTTGATACAAGGTCATCCAACGAAAGTTTGGAAGCACTTCAATATCCTCATCCACCTGAATAATCATATTTCTATTTCTCTTATTATAGAAACGTGAGGATTGTTCTGACTGTATTTGATCGACAATAATATTGTACTTGGATGCATTTAAAAAGTATTCCAGATAATGGGGCTTTTTCCCGCCATGTTGCTGCGTGCAGTTGGATTTTGTAGCCTGTATGGTTGGAGAAATCTGTATTTTATTAATGTTTCCCGGCTCAATTTTGGCCTGCATTAAAAAATATAAAGTACCTTTTATTTTCCTGCAGATAATTCCAAGATATCCTATTTCTTTCTGAATAATAATTGGTTGTTCTAATGTAATATGGTTATTTTCTATTTTTTGTAACCCTTTTATTTGAAAAAAGCTATGTGAAGAATTTCGAATTTCACCATCTTTTTCATCATAATACCATGTATCAGAATTTTGAAGCTGATCTTTACGAATATCCACATAAATTTCATGATTCAATTTTTCAATCCATATGAGGATATCTTCTATCTGATTTGTCATCACTTTCTACCTCTTGTCCTTTTATTATTTTACATTAAAATCTCTCTAGTATTTTGATTATTGTACCATACATCACATTTATTTAAAAGAATAATTTATGCACATTCTGTGAAATGAATTTTCCAAATAAATCTACAACCTTCTCCCATATGACAGCGCATATAACACACGTGGCTGCAACCACAATCGGTCTGATCCAACTGCCCCCCCCTTGGAGAATTTCATCGACATGGAATATCAAGAAGATTTTATTGATAAAATCTTCTATAATCATATGCATAATATAAACGAATGTAAAATATCTTTCTCCTATAATGGCAAAGAGTTTATTCGGTTCTCTCTCCGGATATTTTTGTGCCAGAAGAAAAATAGATATTGAGTACAAAATCGCTCCCATATATCCGATATCCATTATTAACATCTTCTGTTCGCTTAAACAATTTAGGGCAATCCCCACAACAATTCCCAAAAACAGTTTTTTCACTGTCAGCCTTTCCAGAATCTGTTTCCGGTATCGGGCAATCAAATTTCCAAGCATGATATAAGGAAAGCCTGTCATGTAAACATTTAAAATACAAATATTATGAATGTCTTCAAAATAGACCGTAGTAATCCCCGAAACAATCATTCGGATGAAAAACAGAATAGGAATCAATAAATACGCTGTTTTATAGCGGTTTGTCCGGTTGATAAAGTATAAAATCACATATCCCCAAAATAACGCATACAGAAACCACAGCACACCGCCTCTTAAAAACAAACATCCCAAATTTTGCAAAAACAAGATTCGCATCAGGTATTGCGGTGAAGCAAACCCCTTCAACCAGTCAAAGACACCTGTAAATCCATAATCAATATAGGTACGCATCGCAGTGTATGCAAAAAATATTATGGTTGCCACAACACATAATTTAAAAGCATGTTTTATTTTTCTCTGTAATTTTTCCTGCACGCATGCATTGTCTTCATGATAGCTGTAATAGCCGGAAATAAGGAAAAATAAAGGAACAGTAAATCCCGCTAATACAATCACAAAGTTTCCCCAAATTCCCGGAAATGGAAAATGAATAAAAACCACCAGAATGCATGCGAGTCCCTTAAAGAAATTTAAACATTGATTGGTCATTATCTTCTCCTTCTTACTTTCGTAATTTTTACAAAAGAATTATTGGCAAATTTCCACCATTTTCATAAGAATTGTTTGCATAAAAACATTTGGCCCGCATATATCAACACCATCATTGGCTATCTCCTCAAATCCAGCCTCTTTGTCATACTAAGTGCCATACACAGAAAAAACAGGATGGATTTTTATTCATCCCCCATCCTGCTTTATCTTCCCTCTATTTCTTCTTTTCCCAATCTTTTTCGCGGATTTTCTTCCGGCTGATTTTTCCGGTAACCGTTCTCGGCAGTTCCTCGACAAACTCAATCCGTCTCGGATATTTGTAAATCGCTGTGTTTTCTTTGACAAAATCCTGCAGTTGGGTTTTCAGGTGATGATCCGGACAAAAGCCCTGATTTAAAATAATGGACGCCTTGACAATCGCTCCTCTGGAAGCGGACGGATATCCTGTCACTGCACATTCAAAAACTGCCGGATGTTTCATCAAAATATCCTCGACCTCGGAAGGTCCAATCCGGTAACCGCTCGATTTGATAACGTCGTCGCTTCTGCCGACAAAATAGTAGTGTCCTTCCTCATCGCAGTAAGCGCGGTCTTTCGTGTGGTACACTCCGCCGTCCCAGACGTCCCTGTATAAATCCGTATCCCCCAGATAACCTTTAAAAATACCAATTGGGATTTCTCCCTGTGCTTTTGGAATTAGGACGATTTCCCCTGTTTCGCCGACCGGCACTTCACGATTGTCTTCATCTACAATCATGAGCTGATACTGTGGTGATGGTTTTCCAATAGAACCTTTCTGCTGCTTTTCGCCAACCATCGTGCACAAAAGTACAGTCGTTTCCGTCTGACCAAACCCCTCGCGGATTTCCAGACCGGTAGCGTCGTAAAACTTTGCGGCAACTTCCGTAGGCATCGGCTCGCCTGCCGTTACGGCTGTGGTCAGGCTGCTCAGATCATAATCTGAAATTTTTTCGCGGACGAGATACTTATAAATCGTCGGCGGAGCGCAGAAAGAAGTCACTTTCTGATCCTGCAGAATCGTCAGCAGTTCATTAGCGTAAAATTTGTCATAGTCGTAGACCATAATTGCACATTCGCAAAACCACTGTCCGTACAATTTTCCCCACGCGCACTTTGCCCAGCCGGAATCCGATACCGTAAAATGCAGTCCTCCGTCAATGACGCCATGCCAGTTTTTCGCCGTCATAATATGCGCCAGCGGATATGTGTAATCATGAATTACCGCTTTTGGTTCGCCTGCGGTACCGGAAGTAAAGTAATAGAGCATATCGTCATGGGCTGAGGTTTCAACCCGCTCAAACTCCTCCGGTTCTTCTTTCATCATTTCGGCAATATCGAGATAACCTTCCCGTTTGCCGCCTGCAATATATTTTGTAATTTTATTTTCCACATGAGCCTCTGCCCATTCCACACACTGGCAGACCTCGTCGCTTTCCACGCAGATGACCGCCTTAATATCTGCGCGCACAATCCTGTCGCGAATGTCTTCTCCCGCCACCATATGGGAGGTTGGAATGGCTACGGCGCCGAGTTTGTGTAACGCCATCATTGCAATCCAAAACTCATAATGCCTTTTTAGAATCAGCATAACCGCATTTCCGCGTCCGATGCCGTTTTTCTTTAAAACGCCGGCCATCTGATTGCTGAGAATACTGATTTCCTGAAAAGTAAACTCCCTCACCGTTCCATGAAGGCTTTTATGTACCAGCGCCCTCTTGTCGGGACTTTTCTTTGCAATCTCATCAAGCACATCATACGCAAAATTAAAATGTTCTCCATAAGTCACATCGACAGACTTTAATGTTCCCTGTTCATCATAAATCTCTTTAAAAAACTTTGTATATATCTGTGACATCACGTTCACCTTTCCAAATAAAATCAATATCGAATCTTCCGAACTTCTGCTTTCCAAATAAAATCAATATCCGACTTTTCTGAATTTCTGATAGCGTTCGCCCAGCAGTTTTTCAATCGGCTCCTCTTTTAACTTTTCCAGTTCTTTTTTGATTGATTTCGCAAGATTTTTCATATAATCCCGTTCCTGATGACGGTCAGCACCAAGCGGAAGTTCATGGAAAATTCTGTCTATTAAGGACAATTCTTCCAAATCCTTTGCCGTCAGTTTCAGCGCCTCTGCCGCTTCCGCCGCCTTTTCTGTGGATTTCCACAAAATATTGGCGCAGTTTTCCGGCGATACGACACTGAAATAGGAACCGTCAATCATCCAGATACGGTCTCCATGGCTGAGTGCCAGTGCGCCGCCGCTTCCGCCTTCTCCGATGACAATGGATAAAATCGGTGTTTTTAACGTGGACATTTCATACAGATTTTCTGCAATGGCAAGTCCCTGTCCGCGTTCTTCCGCATCAACGCCGCAAAAGGCTCCTGCGGTATCTACAAAACAGACAACCGGTCTGCGGAATTTCTCCGCCTGCTTCATCAGTCGCAGCGCTTTGCGGTATCCCTCCGGATGCGCGCTCCCGAAATTGTGGCTGATCCGTTCTCTTGTCGTTCTTCCTTTTTCAATTCCGATGACTGTGACCGGCATCTCGTCAATCATTCCGATGCCGCCGATAACCGCAGCGTCGTCGCCAAATCTTCTGTCCCCATGAAATTCCAGAAAATCCCGAACCGTCCCTCTTATATACTGGCTTGCGCACAGACGGTTACTGCTCCTTGCGCCCAGTACCACATCATATTTACTCATTGGCGTTCTCCTGATGAATCTGTAAAATTTTTCCTATATATTCTTTCTGCTTGTCCCTCGGAACAATTTCGTCAATAAATCCGCAGCTCATCACATGCTCTGCCAGTTGAAATCCTTCCGGAAGCTTCTGATTTAAGGTCTTTTCTATCACTCTCGGCCCTGCAAACCCGACTCTTGCGCGCGGTTCTGCCAGAATAATGTCGCCCTGCATTGCAAAACTGGCGTCCACACCGCCGGTTGTAGGATTTGTCAAAAGTGTAATATAGAGATTACCATGATCGCTATGCCGTTTTACGGCTGCAGAAACCTTAGACATCTGCATCAGGGAAATCATTCCCTCCTGCATTCTCGCCCCGCCGGAAACGGTAATTCCAAGTACCGGCAGATGATTTTCCGTCGCATATTCAAAAACTCTCGTGATTTTTTCACCGGTGACAGCGCCCATCGAACCCATCATAAATCTGGCTTCCATGGAAAAGACACAGCAGGTAATGCCGTTAATCTCACCGACGCCGCAGACAACGGATTCCTTTTCCCTGCTCTTGTCCTCTGCCTGCTGCAATTTATCTTCATATCCCGGAAAATTCAGAATGTTCTGCGGAAGCAGATCGCTGTCCATCTCCACAAAAGTCCTCTTGTCCACCAGCATTAGAATTCGTCTTCTTGCGCGAACCGTAAAATAGTGCCCGCACTTCGGGCAGATAAAATTATTTTTTCTGATTCTTGAGACGCTCACTTCCACGCCGCATTTACTACACACAATAATCCGGCTTTTTCCTGTTTTCTCAGTGCCCTCAAGCTGATTGTTCGCATTTAAAAATAATCCCTTTAACTTCATGCTAACCTCTTTACTAACTTTTCCTCTTGCTTTTCTGCACTATCCCGACTTGCTGATTTGTCCTCTGGCAATCCTAACTTACGAATTGATCCTCTGGCAATCCTGACTTGCTGATTTATCCGTTTACTTTCCACACGATTCCTATTTGTCAGACGTCAAAAAGTTTTCGGCATAAATCCGTCGTGTATGTTCCTTTTTCAAACTCCTCATTTTCCATCAGTTTCATATGCATATCGCGGTTATTTTCCACGCCGTACAGCACAAACTCGGAAAGGGAACTTTTCATCTTTCTGATAGATTCTTCTCTGGTACCGGAGCATACAATCAGTTTTCCCAGCATCGAATCATAAAACGGACTGACCTCGCACTCCTGATACATTGCCGAATCAAACCGTACATTCGGCCCGCCCGGCACATGCAAAAATTGGATTGTTCCGCAGACCGGCTGAAATGTTTTTGGATCTTCCGCACAGATTCGGCACTCAATCGCATGTTTGTCACTGCGGATATCTTTCTGTTGAAACGGAAGCGTAAATCCGTTGGCTGTCCGAATCTGCCATTTGACAATATCGAGCTGGCACACCATTTCCGTCACAGAATGTTCGACCTGCAGCCTTGTATTCATCTCCATAAAATAAAACTGTTCATCTTCCGTTACCAGAAATTCAATCGTGCCTACCGTCGTATATCCGGTTTCCCGAACCAGCCGGACTGCGGCGTCATACATTTTTTCTCTTGTACTCTGCCCAAGCACCGGCGCGGGACATTCCTCAATCAGTTTTTGGTTTTTCCTTTGAATAGAGCAGTCGCGGTCGCCTAACACGACGACGTTGCCCTCTTTGTCCGCTAAAATCTGCACCTCAATATGCTTTACATTTTCAAGATATTTTTCCAGATACATCGAGCCGTCTCCAAAAGACGCCTTTGCTTCCTCAAATACACTGGCATAGGCATGCGGCATTTCCTCTTTGCTCCGGACAATGCGGATTCCCTTTCCGCCGCCTCCGGCTCTTGCTTTGAGCATAACCGGATAACCACAGGCCTGCGCGGCATACATGGCGTCATGCACGTCGGAAAGAATTCCGCTTCCCTCCGTAATCGGAACGCCGGCTTTGCGGGCAATTTCCCTTGCCGCGTCTTTTTGTCCCATCTGCCTCATAATCTCAGCATCAGGGCCGATAAATGCAATATTATTTTCTTCA
Organism: uncultured Lachnospiraceae bacterium; assembly: GCA_947631665.1. Classification (GTDB taxonomy): domain Bacteria; phylum Bacillota; class Clostridia; order Lachnospirales; family Lachnospiraceae; genus Eubacterium_G. The sequence continues at coordinate 64,959 of CANRMF010000007.1, forward strand.
CAGATTTTTGCAAACTCCGGATTTTCCGACAACATGCCATAACCCGGGTGAATGGCCTCTACGCCTGTTTCTTTTGCAATCGTAATGATTGCTCCGATATTCAAATAACTGTCCTTTACCAGAGGGCCGCCAATACAATAACTCTCATCAGCCATGTTCGTATGCAGCGCTTCTTCGTCTGCTGTGGAATAGACCGCTACCGTCTTAATGCCCATTTCCTTACAGGCGCGGATAATTCGTACCGCAACTTCTCCTCTGTTGGCAATCAACATTTTAGAATACACGAAAATCACTCCTTGTCTTTTCCGCTGACAATGGCGAAGGAAAAATCGCCGTTCATACAGATTTTGCCGTCAACGCTTAATTCACCATGCAAAAAATACATCGGGTGTCTTGCTTTCACCAGAGCCGTATCAATTTTAATCGTGTCGCCCGGCTTAATCTGCCCTCTGAATTTCACTTTATTCAGTCCTGTATAAACCGGAATAAAGCCTTCTTCCTTCATCTGTTTTTCAAACATAATACAAGACGCCTGCGCCATCATTTCGCACTGGATTACTCCCGGAACAATCGGATTTCCCGGAAAATGTCCCTGAAGGAAATATTCATCTCCCCGCACATGATAATATCCGGTGGCAGTGCCGTCTTCGTTTAAATACGCCTCATCTACTAAAAGCATCGGCTCTCTGTGAGGCAGAATTGATTTTAATTCTTCCCGATTCATATGTGCTCCTGTTTCAACTAATATTGCTTTGCTGATTTCTCTTTGTTTCGCTGATTTCTTGTTGCTCTACTGATTCCTTTTGGAATATCGCTCTAGGCAAACGGTTCTATCTTAAATAACGTCTGTCCAAACTCCACAAGCTGTCCGTTTGCCACGCAGATTTCTTTGACAACACCGTCTTTGTCAGCAATCACATCATTAAACATCTTCATCGCTTCAATCACACAGATGACGTCGCCCTTTTTCACAGTTTCTCCCACCGTCACATAAGGTTTCGCGTCCGGATTTTCGCCCGCGTAAAACACGCCGACAAGCGGAGATGCAATTTCTGATAAAGCTTCCTGCTGCGCCTTCGCTGTGGCAGCAACCGGCTCATCTGTCGTTTTCACTGTTTCAACATTCTGTCTGACAGGTGCTTCCTGTACGACTGACACTTCTTTTTTCAGTGTCAGCTCACAATCTCCTTCTTTGACTGACAGTTCCGTCAGTCCGAGTTTTGAAAAAATTTCTCCGTATTCTTCCAATGTATACATGAATGAATCCCTCCCGGATTTTTGATTTCAATCCCTTTCAGGTTTTTGCTTTTATCCCTTTCGGACTGATTTTTCATCAAACGCTATTTTACTTCATTTTCTTTAACGCCACACAGGCATTGTGTCCGCCAAATCCCAGCGAAGTGCTGACAGCGTATTCCACGTCTGCCTTGACGGCGGTATTTGGCGTGTAATCCAAATCACACTCTGCATCTTTTTCCACATAATTGATGGTCGGCGGAATAACTCCGTTTTCCAATGCGAGAACAGAAGCGATTGCTTCCGCTGCACCCGTTGCACCGAGCATATGTCCGGTCATGGATTTTGTGGAGCTGATGTGAAGATCGTAAGCCTTTTCTCCAAAGACTTCCTTCAGCGCCTTTGTCTCCATCGCATCATTTAAGTGCGTACTTGTTCCATGCGCATTGACATAAATTTCTTCGTTTCCTGTAATGCCTGATTCCTCCACAGCCTGACGGATTGCCCGGATAGCGCCGTCCGCCTCCGGATCCGGAGCCGTCATATGGTAAGCGTCCGCCGTATTTCCATATCCCGTCACTTCTGCATAAATATGAGCGTTTCTTGCCACTGCATGTTCATATTCCTCCAGCACAAGCACTCCTGCGCCCTCGCCCATGACAAATCCGCTTCTTCTGGCGTCAAACGGAATACTTCCGGTCTTTGGATCATCGCTTAAACATAATGCCTGACAGTTGACAAAGCCTGCCATTGCAAGCTCGTTAATTGCAGCCTCGGAACCGCCTGCGATAATCGCATCTGCGTATCCATGTTTAATCGTCCGGTAAGCTTCCCCAATGGTATGCGTGGAAGTCGCGCACGCCGTCACGATTGGAAGCGTCGGCCCCTTTGCTCCGTACCGGATTGAAACCGTTCCGGAAGCCATATTTGCAATCATCATTGGAACAAAAAATGCTGAAATCCGTTCCGGCCCCTTTGTCTCAAGTTTTTTTGCCTCAGTAAGCGTTGTGTTAATTCCGCCGATTCCGGTTCCGATATATACGCCAAGTCTGTTTTTATCAATATCAGACTCTAAAATGCCGCTCATTTTTACCGCTTCATCAGACGCCGCCACTGCATACTGCATAAATAAATCGGATTTTCTGATTTCCTGCATTGCGGAATAATAATTCTTCGGATTAAAATCTTTGACCTCCGCGTCCAGCTTTACTTTCAGACGGGACGCATCAAACCGGCTGATTTTGTCAATTCCGCAGACTCCGTTTGAAATGCTTTCCCAATATTCGGAAATCGTATTTCCAACCGGAGAAATAATTCCCATTCCTGTAACTACAACTCTGTTCATAGATACCTCCTGATGATTTTATGATTAAATGTACATTCCGCCATCGACTCTGATGACTTCCCCTGTAATATAAGAAGACAAATCTCCTGCCAGAAATGCCGCAACGCCTGCAATGTCCTCCGGCGTTCCAAGCCTTCCGGTCGGAATCATATCTTTAATTTTCTTACTGTCCGCCTCGCTTAAAGCGTCCGTCATATCCGTACTGATATAACCCGGAGCAATAGCGTTGCAGCGGATTCCCCGCGCGGCATACTCCTTGGCAACCGTCTTGGTCAGACCGATAATCCCTGCCTTAGAAGCCGCATAGTTTGCCTGTCCTGCATTGCCCATCAGCCCCACAACGGAACTGATATTGATAATGCTTCCTTTTTTCTGCTTCATAAAAGGACGAATACATGCTTTCGTCATATAGATGGTTCCCTTTAAGTTGACGTCAATAACTCTGTCGATATCTTCCGCGCTCATCGCCATCAGAAGCTTGTCCTTCGTAATTCCTGCATTGTTCACCAAAATATCAATGTGTCCGAAATCCGCAAGAACATTGTCCACAGTTTCTTTTACCTGTGCCTCGTCACTGATATCACAGGCATACAGACACGCCTTGACGCCAAGCGCTTTTAACTGTTCCAGCGTTTCCTCAGCCGCCGCGCTTTTGGACGTAGCGACAATCGCCACATCTGCTCCCTGCTCCGCAAGTTTTAATGCAACCGCTTTTCCGATGCCTCTCGAACCGCCTGTGACAAGCGCTGTCTTTCCTTCAAACATTTATTTTTCCTCCCGGTATGAAGTTACCTTTTCTATCGTATCCTTTAACGATTCCATATCGCTGACATTGCAGATCAGGACATCTTTCAAAGTCTTTCTGACTAAAGAAGAAAGCACCTTTCCCGGCCCGCACTCAATAAAGATGTCCACGCCGTCATGATACATCTTCCGAATGGTCGCTTCCCACTGAACGCTATGGGAAACCTGCCCGCTGATATTTTCAATAATCTCTGAAACTTCTTTCGGATACGGCTCGGCTTTCATATTGCCATACAAAGGAATTTCCGCCGGCCGGACTTCCATGTCGTTTAACGCTTCCCGAAGTCCCACAGATGCGCTTTCCATATATGGCGTATGGAACGGGCCGCTCACCGCAATCGGCACAAAGCGGACACCCTGCTCTGTCAAAACCTGTTTAAACGCTTCAATTTTTTCTGCTTCGCCGGAAACAGCAATCTGTCCCGGACAATTAAAGTTTACCGGATAGACGCCGTTTTCTTCGCACAGGGAAATCAGCGCTTCCGGCTCCATGCGCATGACTGCAACCATGCCGCCTTTGTGAAGATCCGCCGCATCACTCATCAGATTTCCACGTTTGCACACGAGTTCAAACGCCTGCTTTACGCTCAAAATCCCGGTCGATGCGAGACCTGCAATCTCTCCCAGAGAAAAACCTGCCGCCACATCTGGAATAATATGATTTTTTTCTAATGCTATCCCGCACGCAACGTCTGTAAGAAACAGACATGGCTGCGTATTTTTTGTAATCTTTAATTCGTCCGGCTCGGATTCAAAACACTGCCTGATGGTATCCGGTCTGTAATCCTCCGCCATCTGATACAATTCTTTTACTTCTTCGATATGGTCATAAAAGTCTTTTCCCATGCCCGGATACTGGCTTCCCTGACCTGCAAATAAAAATGCTATTTTACCCATTTTCCTGCTCCATTCATGATCTCTTGCGCGCTGTTACAGATGGATTCTACAATTTCCTTACAGCTCTTTTCGTCCTGAATCATGCCGGCAATCTGCCCGCACATACACGAACCGTTTTTGACGTCTCCGTCAATCGCCGCGCTGCGCAGCGCTCCTGCGCCCATTGCCTCCAGTTCCTCTGCTGTAACGCTGCTGTCGTACTCTTTCTTTGCAAACTCTCTGGACATATTGTTCTTAATGGAGCGAACCGGGTGCCCCAGTTTTTTCCCTGTAACAATCGTATCCCTGTCCTTTGCTTTCAGAACTTTTTCTTTATAGTTTCTGTGAACATTACATTCTGTGGCAGTCAGAAATCTCGTACCCATCTGTACGCCGACGGCGCCCAGCATAAATGCGGCAGCCATTCCCCGTCCGTCTGCAATTCCTCCTGCGGCAATCACCGGAATATTTACGGCGTCTGCCACCTGCGGCACTAACGACATGGTTGTCGTCTCTCCGACATGCCCGCCGGATTCACACCCCTCGGCAATCACGCCATGCGCGCCCGCGCGCTCCATCATTTTTGCAAGGGCAACGCTTGCCACGACCGGAAATACTTTGACCTCTGCGCCCAGAAGCTGTTCCATATATTCGGAAGGGTTTCCTGCGCCGGTCGTAACGACCGGGACTTTTTCCTCGCAGACCACCTTCACTGCTTCTTTTATATAAGGACTCATAAGCATCAGGTTGACACCAAACGGCTTATCAGTCAGTTCTTTCGCTTTACGGATCTGTTCCCGCAGCTGCTCTCCATTGGAGTTCATTGCGGCAATAATTCCCAGACCTCC